>CAZZPH010000514.1:0-1513 GCA_964655725.1 uncultured Hyphomicrobium sp. | reverse complement strand
ACCCAAAACATACCCGACCAGCGTTACGCTGTCAACAGGAATTTCTCATTTTTATGTTCTACTTCAATGCGTTACCCGCCATCCGGCCGCCCAACCCGACAGTCTACCACCCCCCAACCCCGCGGGGATAAGTTTGCGCGGAGCCCTGCTCGAGGCGCGCGGAGGTTGGGATTATGGACGGCGCCCTTACCCCACGTTCCGCAGCGGGCCACGCAGTGCTGCTCATTCTACCGGAGGGGACATGAGCACGCGCAGCACGACCCAGCGGTGTTGGACTTCTAAGCGGAGAGAGCGGACCTCGGCTTCTCGATCAAATCGGCCTGCTAACTGGGCTGGGGCAGTGACGGCTTCACCTCCTGAAGCGGACGCAAGGCCCGCCAATCGACGGCGGAGGCGGTGTGACAGGTCTCGCTATCCCATTGACGCAATGATCAGAAACCGTCCGTCGGGCGCTTGGCGAGACGGGCCACTTTCTGCCATATCTTTTGAAATAGATCAGCCGACGGGTTGCTTGCGGATCACGTCAAAAGGCAACCAGCGGCGCCTGTCGGAGCTCAAACATCTCCCAGGACAGGCGCCGCTGTGGTCATGCGCTCGGACGCCAACTTATTGGCCGCCGCATCCGTGCTCATCATGAACGGCCCTGGACGCTTGAGTGCTCGCCCGGCGAGACCGTGATCGCGCCGGTTCTGGCATTTTGTCTGCGCTCCAGTTGCCCAACTCGCAACCGCGCATAAGCGTGCTCCCGACACGGAAGCCGATGTTGTTGTTCCGATTGTCGGTGGTGTTCCTGTTGCGGTTCGCCGAGCGCAGGTTGTCTGGATTGCTGTTCCAGGACCCGCCGCGGACGACACGGCGACAAGGGGCCTTCCAGGCTTCAGGGGCTTGATGGCCGGATCAAACCGGCCGCCCCAGAAGATCGCATGGCGCAAGCGCCACGTATTCGCATTTTTGGCGTGAGCGATCCAGGCGCACACGCGCGGCTCGATTTGATCGAATTCTAGCGTGCCGGCACGCCACTGGTCGCCGAGGCCGCGCAGCCGGTTGCGGAAGCGGCGCACGTTGTCCTCAGGTAGCCGGCGTCCGCCATCGTACTCAAGCTCGTAACCCAGGAAGGCAGCCGTGGCAGCCGTCGGGATGATGAAGGTCTTGACGGGGTGAAGCCGCAGGCGGCGGCCCTGAAGAAACCGATCGATCCGGTTGTGCCAATAGGCAAGCGTGGCAGGGTCATCGGCGAACAGTGCGAAGTCGTCGACGTAACGGACGTAGGGTGCGCCGAGCGTGCCCGTGACGAAATGGTCGAAGGCATCGAGATAGAGATTGGCAAAAAACTGGCTCGTAAGATTGCCGATCGGCAGACCGCGGCGGCGCATAAAGGGACCGAACAGGTCGTCGTCCTGGAAATAGAGATTAACCGGCTCCTGGGCATTGGAGCCATCCACGATCAGGTCCATCAGCGACAGCGTTCGTTCGCAAGCGATGCGGCGGCGGAATGCCTGTTTGAGGATCGCGT
>CAZZPH010000513.1:0-1513 GCA_964655725.1 uncultured Hyphomicrobium sp. | reverse complement strand
CGCACGCTCCATCACGACAGTGCCGGCCGTCATGGCTCGGGCAAGGTCGTGGTGCGCTCGGCTCCGCCAGGAACAGGTATCATCGCAGGCGGTGCCATGCGCGCCGTGTTCGAAATGCTCGGCGTCCAGGACGTGGTGGCGAAGTCGATGGGCTCGACCAACCCTTACAACGTCGTGCGCGCAACATTCGATGCGCTGAAGGCCCAGGAGAACCCGCGGTCCGTGGCTGCCCGGCGCAATCTCAAGGTTTCGGACATCGTGGCGCGCCGCCGCGACGCGTCCTCGGCCACGGAGACGGGCGCCGAGGTCTGAGGACGAACGCGCGAACAAGCAGGTTTGAACAATGTCGGACAAGTCCAAGAAGACCGTCACGGTCGAGCAATATGCCAGCGCCAACCGGCGTCCTGAAATTCAAACCAAGACCCTCCGGGGCCTTGGGCTCGACAAACTTCACCGCCGCCGCACTCTGGAAGACACCCCGGCTGTGCGCGGCATGATCAATTCCATTCCTCACCTCGTTCGCGTTGTCGACGAGCGCTGAGGGCTGACCTGCGCTTGAAGGAGCGAAAGACGTCCCATGCGGCTCAACGAGATCAAAGACAACCCGGGTTCACGCAAGACACGCGTGCGCATCGGCCGTGGCATCGGCTCTGGCGTCGGCAAGACCGGCGGGCGCGGTGGTAAGGGGCAGACGGCGCGCACCGGTGTCGCTATCGGCGGCTTCGAAGGTGGTCAGATGCCGCTCCACAGGCGGCTTCCCAAGCGCGGCTTCAACAAGTGGCGGGCTAAGGATTTCAACGAGATCAACGTTGGCAAGCTGCAAAAGGCGGTTGACGATGGCAAGTTGAAGGCGGGCCAGCAGGTGGACGTGGGGGCACTCGTCGAGGCGGGCATTCTGCGGCGTGCGAAGGACGGCCTGCGCGTGCTGGGGACCGGCGAATTGAACGCCAAACTGACCATCACAGCCAACCACGCCTCGGCTTCGGCGCGCGCCGCTATCGAAAAGGCCGGCGGTTCGCTGAGCATCATCGAGGTGAAGGTGCTTCCCGCCGACGAGGAGAAGCGCAAGAAAACGGCGGCCAAGAAGGGTGCGTCCAAGAAGTCACAGCCGGCCTAGCTGCACAGTCATGCGGACTGGCGGTTTTGCCGTAGTTTGCCCATATGCGCCCATGACGCCGGACGTGACCGGATCGGCGATTGAGGCGGTAGGTGCCAGCCGGCACGTTGAAGCCGAGGTCCGTTAACAGGGCGCATGAAGGGTCTGGAGAGAATACGATGGTTTCCGCTGCCGAGCAGCTTGCCTCGAACCTGAACTTCGGCGCCTTCGCCAAGGCGGAGGAGCTGAAGCGCCGCATCTGGTTCACGCTGGGAGCACTGCTCGTCTATCGACTAGGTACTTTTATTCCGCTGCCCGGCATCAATGCCGACGCGTTCGCGGAAGCCTTCAAGGCCCAATCATCGGGCCTGCTGGGCATGTTCAATATGTTCGCAGGCGGCGCGGTCGAGCGTCTGG
>CAZZPH010000512.1:0-1515 GCA_964655725.1 uncultured Hyphomicrobium sp. | reverse complement strand
GAGCGCAGGCGCGGGTCCAGCGCATCGCGGATACCGTCGCCCAGTAGATTGACCGACATCACGATCATCAGGATCATCACCCCCGGCACGATGGACGTATGCGGGGCCGTGATCAGCGCCGCCCGCGCCTCGCCCAGCATCGAGCCGAGGTCCGCCTGCGGCGGCTGGCTCCCCAGCCCAAGAAAGGAAAGGCCAGCGGTTTCCAGGATCATCCAGCCGATCGTCGTGGACATGGCGATCACCACGACCGGGACGATATTGGGCACCACTTCGCTCAGCAGGATGCGTGCGTTGCCCATTCCCGACAGACGCGCGGCATCGACGAATTCGCGATGCGCGATGCCGACGGTCACGCCGCGGATGTTGCGCGCAAAGAACGGGATGTTGACCACGGCAACGGCGATCAGCGCGTTAAACAACCCCGGGCCCAGCACCGCCACGATGGCCAAAGCCAACAGGATGTAGGGAAAAGCCATCAGCATGTCGATGCCGCGCATGGTCACGTTGTCGGTGCGCCCGCCGAAATAGCCCGCGATCACCCCGATCGCCGCGCCCGCCAGCCCCGCCACCAGCGCCGCCGCGAACCCCACCGCCAGCGACAGCCGCGTGCCCCACAAAAGGCGGGACAAGAGGTCCCGGCCCAGATGGTCAGTGCCCAGCCAGTGCCCTTCGGTCAGCGGGCGCAGAAAGCGGTTGGCGGTGTTGGTGTCGTTCGGCGGGTGCAGCGGCAGCAGAGGCGTGAGCAGCGCCAGAAGCACGATCAGGCCCAACACGATGGCGCCGAACCCCGCCAGCCGGTTGCGGAAGACCAGAGCCAGGAACAGGCTCATGTCCGGATCCTCGGGTCCAGCAGGCTTTGCGCAACATCGACCAGAATGTTGAACCCGACATAACAGGCGGCCACGAAGACCACGCCGCCCTGCACCAGCAGGATGTCGCGCTTCAATATAGCATCGACCAGCATCCGGCCCACGCCGGGCCATTGAAAGACCATCTCGATGTAGACGGCGCCCGACAGCACGAACCCGGCCTGGATGCCGAGGACGGGAATGATGCTGACCATTGCGGCGCGCAGGGCATGGCCCCAGATCACCCGCCGCTCATGCACGCCCTTGGCCCGAGCGGTGCGGATGAAATCCTGCCGCAGGACTTCAAGCATGGCGCTGCGTGACAGTCGCGCGATGACGCCGGTTGCCACGACGGCCAGGGCCAGTGCGGGCATCGTCAGATGGCGCAAGAGGTCGCCCAGCCCGCTGCTGCCCCAGACCGGATACATTCCCGAGGCGGGCAGCCAGCGCAATTGCACCGCAAACAGCAGGATCATCATCATGCCAAGAAAGAAGGACGGCACCGAAATGCCAAGGATCACGACGAAGGTGATGGCCTTGTCGGCAAATCCGTATTGCCGTGCCGCCGAGACGACGCCGGCCGCGATACCAAGCAGCGAGCACAGAACGAAGGCCGTTCCCGCAAGGATCAGGGTCGCGGAAAACCGGTCAAGGATTTCATCCAGAA
>CAZZPH010000511.1:0-1540 GCA_964655725.1 uncultured Hyphomicrobium sp. | reverse complement strand
GCATTGGCGTGCAGCGCCATGACCGTTTCCGCGATGGCGTTCCGCTGGAGCGGCGTGGTCTTGACACCGTTCAGAGCGAGCATGGTCTCGATCCACTCCAACGCCCAGGCCCGATCGCCTTTGGTCTCCAGAAATTGGAGCGGGCAAAAGGCCAGCTCGTTGGCATCGCCCGCCACCGTGAAGTGCAGTCCGCTCTGTCCGTTCGTGTGGGCTCGTATCGCCGCCGCCAGGGGATACATCGATTGGCCTTTATCGAAGACATAGACCGACATGCCTGCATAGCGGCGCAGTTGCGCGGCCAGCATCCCCAGATGCGTCGATTTGCCGGAGCCGGTCGGGCCGAGCATCAGGGTATGGCCGACATCGCGCACATGGAGATTCAGACGGAACGGGGTCGCGCCATGCGTGACACACTGCATCAAGGGCTGGGCGTCAGGTGGATACAGGGGACAGGGCGCGGTGGTACTGCCGGTCCAGATCGTGCTGGTTGGGAGAAGATCCGCCAGGTTCATGGTGTTCAGCGGCGGACGCCGGACGTTTTCGACGCCATGGCCCGGCAGACTGCCCAGGAAGGCGTCCATCGTATTGAGCGTTTCGATCCGTGCGGCAAAGCCCAGCTGATGGATCGCCTTTTCGATGCGTCGCGCCGACCGTTCCACTTCGGCTCGATCCTCATCCATGAGGACCACGACACTGGTGTAGTAGCCCATTCCGATCACCCCACTATTCACTTCCCCGATGGCGGCCTCCGCATCGGCGACCATTGCCATCGCATCTTGGTCTAATGGGCCTGTCTGCGAGTTCGTGATTTGATCGAGAAATCCTCGGACCTTCTGCTTCCATTTCCGTCGATAGGTCGTCAAGGCTCGCACGGCTTCGTGTGGATCCATGAAGATAAAGCGGGAGGACCAGCGATACTCGATGGGCAACTCCCCGAGCGATGTCAGAATGCCTGGGGTGCTGTCGAGGGGAAAGCCTTCAATCGCCACCACCTGCATGTACTGCCGGCCGATTTTCGGAATGACGCCGGTCCACAATTCCTGTCCGCCGATCACGGCATCGAGGTACATCGGATGAGCGGGTAAGCGAACGGGTTGATTGATACCGGTCACGCACCGTTGCACCCAGCGCAGGAATTCGTCGTGGATGACGGTCGACCCATCTTCGAGGATGAGGGATTGTCCGCGCAGACGGTGCAGCCGGAAGACCGACGACAAGCGCGATTCAAAGGATGCGCAGTCCCGCGTGAATTGCTCCACCAATCCGTTCGTGCGGTCCTGGGCGCTGACGTCTGCCTGGTCATCGTCGAACATCAACTCCACAAACTTTCTCTGCGCGACTAGCGGTGGCAGATACGTCAGCGTCACGACGAAATAGCCGTCGTACAGGGTGCCCAATCCTTCAAAGAGCCGCCGCCGTTCTTCGTCTAGCGCGGCGGTCAGGGCATCGGGAAACTGGGAGAGGCCGGGCGCGGCATAGCCGGCCGCACGGCGCCGCACCGCGTCCACATGCACCATCCAACCGTTGCCGAGCGAACTCA
>CAZZPH010000510.1:0-1549 GCA_964655725.1 uncultured Hyphomicrobium sp. | reverse complement strand
GCTCGACCCCAGCAAGCAGACACTGAATTTCTATCGCGCAGTTTCGTGAGCCACAGCACGAAATCAGCCGCTCGACGAAGTGCGCATAAGCCGGCTGAAACGCCGCCATCACAACGGGCCAGTTTCTGACTTGCGCCTAGAACGGAGTAGTGCGCTGCACAATCGTGCCCGATATCCCAATGGCGGCCGTCGACCGATCGGGCGGCAGGCTGCTGATCGAGTCTCAGGATGATGTCTGGAGCTGAGGGCACTTCGCCCATGGCCGGGGTCGTATGGATTGACTGTACGCGTGCGCCGTGATCGGGTCGATGCCGTGATATCAGATTGCAGGTCTGGGCAGGGGAGGCCGTCTTGGCGGATGTAGAGAGCTGGGTCGATCTTGGGGCCGCCGAAGAGCTGTCTCAATGTTCCTTGCGGAAGGTGACGGCCAACGGCGCGCCGCTCGCGCTGTCGTGCAAGGATGGAGAGTTCGGAGCCGTGCACAATGCGTGCAATCACGTCGGCGGGCCGCTCGGCGAGGGACGGCTCGTGGGCGACTACGTGAGCTGCCCCTGGCATGGCTGGAAGTTCCACCGCATCTCTGGTCAGGGTGAGCCAGGCCACGAGCAGGACATGGTCCCGGCCTATCCGGTCAAGGTCGAGGGCGGCCGCGTGCTGGTCAATGTCGCTGGGCCAAGTCGCCGCTCGCGGCTCCCGCACGCGCCGCACCCGCTCGCCCGCAAGCCGGAACGAGCGCCGGGGGTCTTACGCCTCGCTGGCATCTCAACCACGGCGATGGATGAAGACAACCCGCGATTCTCGGGTTCCGATCATCTGCTCTCGATCGCGCTCGAGGCCGGCAAGGCGGCCGGCGCCGAGACCCGCCTCATCCGTCTCAACGCTCTCAAGTTTCGCGCCTGCGAAGGTTACTATTCGAAATCGGCGCGTGCCTGCACCTGGCCGTGCTCGATCACGCTGATGGATCCCACCGACGAAATGGACCAGGTCTACGAAGCGCTCGTGCATTGGGCCGATGCGGTCATCGTCGCCAGTCCGATCCGCTGGGGCACCGGCTCATCGCTCTATTTCAAGATGGCAGAGCGACTCAACTGCGTGCAGAACCAGACCACCACCCATAACCGCGTGCTGATCCGCAACAAGGTGGCAGGCTTCATCATCGTCGGTGGCCAAGACAACGTGCAGGGTCTCGCCGGCCAGATGCTCGGCTTCTTCTCCGAATTGGGATTTACCTTTCCCCAGTTCCCCTACATCGCCCACTCGCGTGGCTGGTCGCGCGAGGATATGGAGAGGAATGTCGAAATTGTGCGCACCTCGAAAGAACTTGCACAGGGCGCCGAGGAGTTGGCCAAGCGCTGCCTCGACTATGCCGGCCGTCTCATCGACAGCGATACGCAGGCCGCGATGATCCAGCGCGGCGGCCGCAAGGCGCACTCATTGGAGTAGCGCGGCGCAGTGTGGGTCAATGGTCGATGCACTCTGAAAAGCGAGCGTTGGCGTAGAGACTATAATGACGTCGCCCGTCGTTGAAGCGACGGTGCCTGTGCAGAGA
>CAZZPH010000509.1:0-1553 GCA_964655725.1 uncultured Hyphomicrobium sp. | reverse complement strand
GTGCTGCCCGCCGTCGGCCCGAAAGGCAGCTTCGAGGCTCTCGCACGCAAGTACTCCGGCGAACCCAGAATCCGCGCGCTTCGGACTGAATTGATCCGCGCCAAAGCCGTTACTCGCCTGCCGGACGGCAGCCTGCAGGCATTGAGCCGCACGTTCGCGAACGCACGCTGGGAACCGACGGGCGTCGCGGTCCTCGGCGAACGGGTCCGCGATCTGCTCGACACCCTCGTCCACAACCTGCGCCATCCGTCCCGGCCCCGCTATGCGCGCACGGTCATGAGCGATCGGATCGATCCGCGGACACTGGCATTGCTGCAACGGGACTTGTCGACCAGCGCCGATGTGTTGTGCGACACGGCCGACGATGCACTGCATGACCCGGCCACCAACATCGGTCGCACCGGTCAGTCACCGCCCGCGCGTCTAGGGATCACGGTCTTCGTGTTCGAGGACAGCCGTGGACTTCCCAACATTTCGTGGACACGTAACTCTAGCGCTCCTCGGAGCGCTGGAGATTCACGATGGACAAGAAGATCGGCTCTCGGCGAACACGCCAAGTGTACGAGTTCATTCGCGCGCATCGTCACCAGTACGATATCCGTCTGATGTGTCGTGCGCTTGAGGTTTCGCATCGCGGCTACTACGCCTGGCTGAAGCATCCGCAAAGCGATCGTGCCACGGACAACGCCCGCCTGCTGAAGCTCATCCGTGCTTCCTTCAATGCCAGCAACGGCATCTACGGCTCCCCCAGAGTCTTTCTCGACCTGCGTGAGGCAGGCGAGACGTGCAGCAAGCATCGAGTGGCACGACTGATGCGCGCGAACAATATCCGACCGGTGCGGGGTTACAGCCGCAAGCCTAAAGCAGGCGCAAAGCCTTCTGGCCTGGTTCCGAACGTCCTGCAGCGACAGTTCGATGTTGGACGACCCAATAGAGCCTGGGTTACCGACATCACCTACATCCGCACGTGGGAGGGCTGGCTGTACCTGGCGGTCGTGATGGATCTCTTCTCGAGAAAGATCGTCGGGTGGGCAGTGGCCGGCACGATCGGCCGCGGCCTCGTTCTCGATGCCGTGATGATGGCAGTTCGAAGGCGAAGGCCCAAGAAGGCGATCATTCACTCTGATCAAGGGTCTCAATACGGAAGCGATGACTGGCTGCGCTTCTGCAGGACCAATGGCCTGACGCCCAGCATGAGCCGTCGAGGCAACTGCTGGGACAACGCCGTCGCAGAGTCCTTCTTCAGCAGCTTGAAGAAAGAGCACATCAAGAAGAAGATTTACAAGAATAGAACAATCGCTCGCGAGGAAATCGCAGATTACATCGACGCGTTCTACAACCCGACGCGAAGGCATAGTCATCTGGGCGGCGTCAGCCCGGCAGCGTTTGAGGCCGCGGGATCGCGGCGGTGATGTGTCCACAGAATGGTGGGAAGTCCAATCTGGAAGCCGAGAACGCGCGGCTGAAGAAGGCGGTGGCGGAGCTGACGGTCGACAAGATCGTCCTGAAGGAAGTCGCTGAGGGAGAATTCTAAGCCCAACGCGCCGGCGAGA
>CAZZPH010000508.1:0-1555 GCA_964655725.1 uncultured Hyphomicrobium sp. | reverse complement strand
CGGCTTCGATAACGGAGTGTTGGCGCTGCACGTCTTCGACGACGGGAATGGGGCTGCTCTTTACGCGGGGGGATTGTTCCAGGCTGAAGGCACACAGACACTGAACTCTGTCGCAAAATGGGATGGGGTTAGCTGGGCGCCATTGAGCGGCCCTAATGACATCGGGATGAACGATAGAGTCCATGACTTCGCCGTCTACGACAACGGCTCCGGCGATGCCCTGTACGCGGCGGGGCGATTCACACGAGCCGGCGGCGTGACCGCGAACAGAATCGCCAGATGGAACGGCACGAGATGGTTGGCGCTGAGCGGAACGGGCTACGTCGGGAGCACGATGAATACGATCGATGTGTACGACGACGGTTCGGGGCCGAAGCTCTACGCGGGGGGCTCATATACTACGATCGGGGCGGGAACCTACAACTCCATCGCGAGCTGGAACGGCAATCAATGGAAGCCCCTCTTGGATCAGGGTGTAGTCGGCGTCAATGGAACTGTCTCTGAACTAACAGTGATTGACCTTAGCGACGGATCCGTTCTGTTCGCAGGGGGCGGGTTTACAACTGCCGGCGGCCGCACTGTAAAGCATGCCGCCTACTGGAACGGCGAGCATTGGACAGGGCTGGAAGGCGAACAGGGTGTGGGCTTCGATGGGTCCGTTCTGGCGTTTACGCACGACACATCGACACTGGAAAGCAGTCTCTTGGTCGGCGGGGCATTCAGCGTGGCCGGAGACATCGGGTCATCCCGTGTCGCGCGCTGGACTTACTGCATGGATTCGGGGTGCGTCGCAGATACAAACGGCGACGGCATCCTTTCGCCCGCTGACTTCTCCGCGTGGATCGCCGCATTCAATACCTTGAGCCCCGCATGCGATCAGAACGGTGACGGCCTTTGCACCCCAGCGGACTTCAGCGGATGGATCTTCAACTACAACGCGGGCTGCCCATAAGACCCTTGTGCGGGTGTTCCGGCGCTCTCATGTTGTGAACCCGAAAGCCTTTGGGCCTTCGAAAGCGCCTGGGTTTGCCTATCAATATCGATGGTACGGAGTTCTTGCACACCGGCAGCTGCCGCAGCGGTGGTTGCCGTGCGCTCCGCCGGTGTAAGGCACCGGGGCCGGGAGCGGGGAGAGCTAGCCGATGCGACGACGCCCGGCAAGCGCGCCCAAGCGAGGTGCACCATGACGTCCCTGGCATGGCTCATACCTGCAGCATTGTTCCTTGGCCTGCTCGGGCTTGCGGCTTTCCTGTGGGCCTTGAAGGATGGACAGTTCGAAGATCTGGAGGGTGCGGGGTGGCGCGCGATCGATGATGCGCCGCCTGCCGAAGACAAGCAGCACGATTGATCCAGGGTCTGATGGGGCGGCGCGACGATGGGTGCATGGGAGGCAACATTTCTTGGTGGTGTGCTCCTGGGGCTTGCCAGCACGCTCCATTGCAGCGCCATGTGCGGCGGCATCTCATGCAGCACGCTGTTGCTTCTGGGCCCGGGAGATAACACCGCGCGCCTGCGCCACGCCAGCCGTGAGCAGTTCGGCGCGCAGAGCGCCCCG
>CAZZPH010000507.1:0-1577 GCA_964655725.1 uncultured Hyphomicrobium sp. | reverse complement strand
ACGGCCTCGCTCCGCAAGACCGTGCCACGCTATTTCACAGGTAATTGATTAGCGCGTTTCTGTCATTTCGGCTATTGTTTTCCGGTTCCGTGGGCCGATATAGGCTTTCATGTCAGAGTCCTCGAACCAATCGTCTCCCTGTCCGCGTTGCGCCGTGCTGGAGCGGCGTATTGCCGAGCTTGAGGCCCGCGTGGCTCAGCTTGAGCGCCTGCTTGAACAGGCCACGCGCCGAGCCAAGCGCCAGGCGGCACCGTTCTCGAGGGGCACGCCCAAATCCGAACCCAAACCACCCGGACGCAAGTCCGGCTCCGACTACGGCACGTCTGCCTTTCGCAGCGCGCCGCCACCACGCCGGATCGACGAAGTCCATGAAGCCGAACTGCCGGCGTGCTGCCCCGGCTGTGGTGGCTCCGTCCATGAGACTCATACCTCCTGTCAATATCAAGTCGAGATTCCGCGTCGCCCCATTTATCGCCGATTCAACATTCACGTCGGGGCGTGTGCCCGCTGCGGCCGGCGCGTGCAGGGCCGGCATGCGCTGCAGACCTCGAACGCATTGGGCGCAGCCGCTTCGCAATTGGGACCGGACTTGCAGTCCACGCTCGTACAGTTGAACAAAGACGCGGGTCTGTCGCACGGCAAGATTCAACGACTGATGCGCACGCTGTTTGGTGTGGAACTGTCGCGTGGCGGCTCGGTGCAGGTCGTGCTGCGGGCGGCGCGACGTTGTGCGCCCGTGTATCAGCGGATTGTTCGGGCGATGCCGCGGCAAGCTGTGGTCACCCCGGACGAGACGGGTTGGCGGATCGGCGGGAAGTTGGCCTGGTTGCACGTTTTCGTCGCGAAGCGCCTGACCTGCTACGTGATCGATCGGCGGCGGGGGGTGCAAGTCGCCGAGGGCGTTTTGGGCTGGGACTACGCCGGCGGGCTGATTCATGACGGTTGGGCGCCGTATGATCGGTTCTGGTGTGCGACGCATCAGCAATGCCTGGCGCACTTGCTGCGGCGCTGTGTGGAACTGATCGAGACTGCGACGCGCGGGGCGGTAAGATTTCCCCGGCTCATCAAAGCGGTGTTGCAGGACGCGCTGGCCCTGCGCGATCGGCGCGAACTTGGCGTCATCAGTCCGCACGGCCTGGCGGTGGCACGGGGACGGCTCGCTAAGCGGCTGGACCGTTTGTTGCGTCGCACGCTGGCGAACCCCGCCAATGAGCGCTTCGCCAAACACTTGTACAAACATCGAAACCAATTGCTCACCTTCCTAAAAAAGCCGGACTTGGATGCAACCAACTGGCGCGCCGAACAGGCCATCCGTCCCGCGGTGGTCAACCGCAAGGTCTGGGGCGGCAGCCGAACACCCGCCGGCGCTGAAGCGCAATCCATCCTGATGTCCGTCTTGCGCACCTGCGCCCAACAACATCGCGACGCCCTCAACTTCGTCAGCCGCACCCTCTGCAACCAGCGCCCACGCCTTATTCTCAGTCCGACCCGCTAATCAAATACCTTGCATTTACACGCATTTTCTCTACCTCCAAGTTGCATAAATTGTGGTCTTTTTCGGGTTGAAGACTTGCGAT
>CAZZPH010000506.1:0-1586 GCA_964655725.1 uncultured Hyphomicrobium sp. | reverse complement strand
GCTTGCGCTTCGCAGTCAGGCCGTTCCGAGCTGAGTGCTCATTCCGACGCATCCGGCCACCTGTTCCGGTGACATCCGGCCACTCATTCCGGACTATCCGGCCAACTGGGCACGGCACCGTTGGGTGTGTTCGTTGATGTCAGCGCCTGACCTCTTCGTCAAGCGTCGTAAGGGCCGTCGTAGCGGTCATGCCTATCCCTCTTTCTTGGCCCTTCACCTTTCGCATGGACGGGCCGTCCAGTTGCAGCCGGTAGGCGTTGTGGACGAGGCGGTCGAGAATGGCGTCGGCAAAGGTGGGCTCGTCGATGACGTCGTGCCATTTATCGACCGGCAGCTGACTGGTGATAAGTGTTGAGCCGGTGCCATAGCGATCCTCCACGATTTCCATCAGGTCGCGGCGCTGACCAGCGTTGAGGCGGTCCGGACCCCAGTCGTCCAGGATCAGCAGATCGGCCTTGACGAGGGAACGGAACAGACGCGGGAAGCGGCCGTCGCCGTGGGCAATTTCCAGTTCTGCGAACAGCCGCGGCGCGCGCTTGTAGACGACAGTGTAATCATGCCGGCAGGCACTTTGACCAAGCGCACACCCAAGCCAGGTTTTGCCGATGCCGCATGGCCCGGTAATCAGCAGGCAACGATGATCCTTGATCCATTTGCATGTACTGAGCTGCTGAAACAGCGGCTTATCTAGCTTACGCGGGCTTCGGTAGTCGACGTCCTCGACTGATGCACCAACATGGCGCAACTTTGCGGAACGCAAGCGCGTGTTGAGGCGCTTGGTATTGCGGTTCGCCGATTCTCGGTCGAGCAATAGCGCCAGCCATTCGGCGTGCCCGAGATCGTCGGCAGCATCATTGCTTTGCAGCTCGACGAAGGCATCGGCCATGCCGCCGAGTTTTAGGCTCTTGAGCTGATCGAGGGTTGGATGGTTGAGCATCGTTATCTCCTTCAATGGAAGTAAGTTGAGCCACGGATATTGGAGTGCGTTATCGCCGGCTCGTCCGTGGCAGGTTCGGGCCGTTTGCGATCAAGGTTGTTTTTGAGAATCGAGTTGACGGAGGTGTAGGAGCGCGTGCCGATCTCAAGGGCACGCAGGCAGGCGGCCTCAAGCCTGTCGTTGCCATGTGTCTTGGCGAGCTTGATGATGCCGATGCAGGAGCGGAAGCCCTGCTCTGGATGGCGGCGTCCGCGCATGATCACTTCGATAAGCGTCGTCGTATTGCGCCCAACCTCTGCGGCCTGCCGCATCAGCCGTTCCGGTGTCCAATCGGCGTAGCGCCGATGCGAACTGGGCATGTGCTCACGCACCGTCGTATGGCGGCGGTTCGATGACGAGCGCACATGAGCGGCCACTCGCTTGCCGCGATGGAATATCTCGACCGTTCGTTGCGTGAGGCGTGCCCAGACTTTCTCACGCAGCAAGGTGTGCGGCACCGAGTAATAATGCTTCTCGACCTCAACGTGATAATCGAGACCGACGCGGCGCTCGGCCCATGCGGCATACTCAAAGGGCTCCTGTGGCAGCACCTTCAGGGCTGGACGATCAAGCTGCTCGAACAGCTCACGACGGCTGGCACCAAGATGCC
>CAZZPH010000505.1:0-1597 GCA_964655725.1 uncultured Hyphomicrobium sp. | reverse complement strand
CACCATTGTTCCGGTTGCCAGTTTACGCCGGCTTTTGGGCCGTCTAGAACTCCCCGTCATCTCACCGACTTCCGATTCAATTCGATCACTGACATGGGACCGCAACCGCGATGTTCGATAAGATCCTGATTGCCAACCGCGGCGAGATTGCCTGCCGGGTCATCAAGACGGCGCAGCGGCTCGGCGTCGCGACCGTCGCGGTCTATTCCGATGCGGATCGCGACGCCCTGCATGTGGAGATGGCTGACGAGGCCGTCCACATCGGTCCTCCCCCGGCGGCACAGTCCTATCTGATGATCGAGAAGATCATCGCGGCGTGCCACAAGACGGGCGCTCAGGCGGTTCATCCCGGCTACGGCTTTCTATCCGAGCGCGAGGCCTTCCCGATCGCACTCCATAATGCAGGCCTCGTCTTCATCGGTCCCAACCCCGGCGCCATCGCCGCCATGGGCGACAAGATTGAAAGCAAGAAGGCTGCGGCAGCCGCCAAGGTCTCTACGGTCCCGGGCTATATGGGCGAGATCCGCGATGCCAAGCATGCGGTCGAGATTGCCGACGGCATCGGCTATCCCGTCATGATCAAGGCCTCGGCGGGGGGCGGCGGCAAGGGCATGCGCATCGCCTACAGCGCCGCAGAGGCCGCCGAGGGGTTTGAGCTTGCCCGCTCCGAGGCCCGTTCGTCGTTTGGCGACGACCGGTGCTTCGTGGAGAAATTCATCGAGAATCCCCGGCACATCGAAATCCAGGTGCTGGGCGACAAGCACGGCAACGTTGTCTATCTCGGCGAGCGCGAATGCTCCATCCAGCGCCGCAATCAGAAGGTTCTGGAGGAGGCGCCATCCCCGTTGCTCGATGAGAAGACGCGCCGTGCCATGGGCGAGCAGGCGGTCGCGCTCTCCAAGGCGGTCGGCTACGACAGTGCCGGCACGGTCGAGTTCGTGGCGGGCCAGGATCGCTCGTTCTTTTTTCTGGAGATGAATACCCGGCTTCAGGTCGAACATCCCGTGACCGAGATGGTGACGGGCATCGACCTCGTCGAGCAGATGATCCGGGTTGCGGCCGGTGAGAAACTGCCCTTCCGCCAAGCCGACATCAAGCTCAAGGGCTGGGCCGTCGAAAGCCGCGTCTACGCTGAGGACCCGTTCCGCAATTTCCTCCCGTCCATTGGACGGCTGGTCAAATACCGCCCCCCGGCAGAGGGCGAGCGCGACGGCGCCATGGTGCGCAACGACACCGGCGTATTCGAGGGTGGCGAGATCTCGATGTTCTATGATCCCATGATCGCCAAGCTCGTCACGCATGCATCGACGCGCGAAGCGGCGATCGAAGCCCAGGCGGACGCGCTCGATGCGTTCTATATCGACGGTATCCAGCACAACATTCCGTTCCTGCAGGCGGTGATGCAGAACCCGCGCTGGCGTTCGGGTGCGTTGTCCACAAGTTTCATCAAGGAAGAATACCCGGAAGGCTTCTCGCCCCGGAAGCCCGAAGGCGGGGAACTCACACTGCTTGCGGCGGTTGCTGCCGTGCTTGATCATCAGCAGAACGCTCGCAGACGCAGGATCACGCATCAGATGTCGGGACGGCCGGTCGCCTT
>CAZZPH010000504.1:0-1628 GCA_964655725.1 uncultured Hyphomicrobium sp. | reverse complement strand
GAGCATTCCCGACAGGTCGCGGACTGGGGTCGGCGCTGCGCGGTGGCTGTCACGCCGTTGTAGCGGTCGACGGTATCGCGCGCCGCTGTCTCCAACAGGGCACGCGGTTGCAGGCCGCGGCGTGGTTATCCCTTACCGAAAACGCGGTCGAAAATCGTGTCGACGTGCTTGAAATGATAGCCAAGGTCGAACATGGCCTCCAGATCGCGCGCGGGCACCTTGGCGGTCACCTCGCTGTCGTTCTTCAGTTCGGTGAGGAAGTCGCGCCCGTCCTCCCAGGTCTTCATGGCGTTGCGCTGAACCATCGCATAGGCATCCTCGCGGCTGACCCCGGCTTGCGTCAGAGCGAGCAGAACACGCTGAGAATTGTGCAGCCCGCCCAGCTTGTCGAGATTGCGCTTCATGTTGTCGGGATAGATGACGAGCTTCTCAATGACGCCGGCCAGGCGATTGAGTGCAAAGTCGAGTGTAACGGTCGCATCGGGGCCGATCATGCGTTCCACCGAGGAATGCGAGATATCGCGCTCATGCCACAGGGCGACATTCTCCATCGCCGGCATCGCATAGCCGCGCACGACGCGGGCAAGCCCCGTCAGGTTCTCCGCCAGCACGGGATTGCGCTTGTGCGGCATGGCGGAGGAGCCCTTCTGGCCCGGGGAGAAATACTCCTCCGCTTCGAGCACCTCGGTGCGCTGCAGGTGGCGGACCTCTGTCGCGAGGCGCTCCACCGAGGACGCCACGACGGCGAGTGTCGCAAAGTACATGGCATGCCGGTCGCGCGGCACAACCTGGGTCGAGACGGGCTCGGGCTTCAGTCCCATGCGCTCGGCGACAAAGGCTTCCACGCGCGGATCGATGTTGGCGAACGTCCCGACGGCGCCGGAGATAGCGCAGGTGCGCACGTCTTCGCGGGCAGCCACCAGACGTTCGCGGGAGCGGGCGAATTCGGCATAGGCGCAGGCCAGCTTCAGTCCGAACGTGGTGGGCTCGGCGTGGATGCCGTGGCTGCGCCCGATGGTGGGTGTGAGGCGGTGCTCAAAAGCTCTGAGCTTCAAGGCTTCGAGAAGCCGGTCCACATCGGCGATGAGAATATCGGCGGCGCGCACGAGCTGCACGTTCAAGGTCGTGTCGAGAACGTCTGAGGAGGTCATGCCCTGGTGTACGAAGCGCGCCTCCGGCCCGACGATCTCGGCTAGGTGGGTCAGAAAGGCGATGACGTCATGCTTCGTGACCTGCTCGATGGCGTCGATGCGCGCGACCTCGAACCGCGCCTGGGAACCCTTCTTCCAGATGACGTCGGCGGCCTCCTTGGGGATGATCCCGAGGTCGGCCATGGCGGTGGCGGCGTGGCTCTCGATCTCAAACCAGATGCGGTAGCGCGTCTCGGGGTCCCAGATGCGGGTCATCTCGGGGCGGGAATAGCGGGGGATCATCGAGGCCTCTTGGCGTGTGCAGGGGTTGGCGCGGGCGTTGCGGCCAGGGCACATATTGCGTGGGGATGTGCTGAGCCGAAGTCCGCCAAATCAAAAGCGGTGCACGAAGGGGTAGCATCGGGCCGCGGGCGGGGCAAAGTGCGGGTGGCCGCAGTCGGGAACAGTGCCCGGGGCCTTAAGGGGCAGACGCTGCAG
>CAZZPH010000503.1:0-1628 GCA_964655725.1 uncultured Hyphomicrobium sp. | reverse complement strand
GCCGGAGCCAGACGGCGAGCAGCTCGAGCCCGTGGCATTGAAGATCGTGTCCGCCTGCGCGCTAACCGTGACTAGTTCTTTGACCGTCTGATAGATGGGCTTTTGTAGCCGAAGGTTCTACGGGCTGCTTTGCGGTCGAATTGCCAGTCGATCTTGATCCGGTCGCGGTTGACACGGCGGTTCCACGCGCCGGCTTCGCGGCGCAAGGTCGCTAAGTCGGGGAGGCGCCGCTTGCCCAGGCATTGCCTCGAGAACAGGCCAATTTCGATCTCCGCCTGGTTCAACCAACTGCCGTGCGTCGGTGTGTAGTGCGGCGTGAAGCGGCCCCAGATCTCGCCGCCGAAGTCTTCGCCGCACAGCGCGGTGAGCGACTTGCGGCTGTGCGTCGAAAGGTTGTCCATCACCAGATGGATCGTGTCCGCATCCGGGTACGCCAGCGCCAGCTCGAACAACGCTTTGGCAAACTCGTCCCCCGCGCGGTTGGACGTCACGAAAGTAAAGTGGCGGCCTGCTTTCGGCTCGACGGCGCAGAACACGTTTGCCGTTCCGCAGCGCTTGTACTCGCTATCGAAGCGCGCTTCCCGGCCCGGCCGCGGCGAGCTGCCCGGCCGCACGTCGGCGTGCAGCGTGACCGGCTTCTCGTCCAGGCAAACGACCGGCTGTTGCGGGTCATACGGGCGCTCGTAGACCCCCAACACGTCCTCCATGCGCGCGATGTAGGTCTCATCGAGCTTCCCCACGCACCACATTTTTTTCCCGCCACGGCTTGAGGTCGTGGCTGAGCAGCAGGATGCGGACGGTCTCGCGGCCTACGCGCGGGACCAAACGTCGTTTGACGGCTTCTTGGGCCACCAGCCGCACGTTCCAGCGGGCCCAGCCTGGCGGCGGATCGCTACAGACCATGGCGATGATGCGCTGGCGCTGCCGGGCCGTTAGCAGAGCTTCGGCGCCGGGCCGCGGCTTGTCGTGGAGCGCGCGATCGAGGCCGCCTTCCTGATAGCGGCGCGCCAAGTTGCGGACCGACTGCCGGGTCAACGGCAGCACCTCGGCGATCTGCGGGGCGCCCATGCCTTCGGCCAGCCGCTGCAAAGCCACCGCGCGCAGCACCACGCGGACTTGTTCGACGCCGCCGCGTAGAAGCTCCTTCAGCTCCTGCTGATCCTTCTTGGAGACTTCAACGCGCAGGGCCGGTCGAGGCATGCCTCAAGTATGCCCCGAAACATTTCTGTCCAAACATGTTTGTTTGTAAAATCTTCAGGCGGTCAGAGAACTAGCCCAAAGAGCAGGCGACCGCACTCGCCAAGAACGAGAGGCGGCTTTCCGGATTGCATTCCGCCGGTGCCGGAGCAGCCCACCTGTCCCGCCGAACCGCTGATCCGCGCGCCGCCGCTCGTAAATCACTCCACGCTGACTCAGCATCAAGCAGGTCGGAGTACTGTTCCGGTGGCCTGGTCACGAGTTGCTTGTCCAATCGCGGGCGCCAGCGCCGCGAAATGTCCGAGGAGAGTGACCTTTGCCCCCGAATGATTCGGTACTTGCAAGAGAGGCGGATTCACGCTGATCGAATGTCCTTCAAGTACGGCAACTTCGTCCAATTGGTCCCACTAACTTCGTGCGTTCTTGGGTCG
>CAZZPH010000502.1:0-1646 GCA_964655725.1 uncultured Hyphomicrobium sp. | reverse complement strand
CCCTTGGTCAGGGCTTGCCGCTCCGCACCCAATCAAGTGCGTTGAGCATGAGCTTTTGAAACGCCGGGTGCTCGTGCGCCCGGCCGTCGTGGCCGAGCGCGATGGCCGCGATGCGCACCGGGGTTGATCCGAAAGGCCGGCCGGTAGATGAGCGGCAGGAGGCCGGTTTTGCGCGCGGTCCGCCGAACGAGTTAAGCGGACACCCTGGTGACGGAACCGACTTTCAGCGAAGGTATCAATTCAACGACCTTGGCCATCAAAGGCAGCGTCTGATGCAGTTGGGTCCCCCCGGCTTCCAAGACCACCACGGCAATCGCAAATTCCGTGACTGGCTGTTGGAACATCAAGTTGCGGTCGCCGGTGAGGAACACATTGAACCCATGCTCAACCGCCAGCGCGAGCAGGCGGCCGTTCTGTACTCCCGTCCAGCCCATCTTTTGAGCGGCGATTGCGTAATGCGGGGAGAGCCCTCGCGCCAGTCGCCAGTTCAGGCATTCGTCGATCAGAATGCGCATGGCTCACGCCCTTTCCAGCATCGTCATCCGGGCCGCCTCGATCACCGCGATCACCTGTTCCCGCTTCACCGAAGGGAAGCCGTCCAAAAAATCTTCAATGGACTCGCCGCCCTCCAGGCTGTCGATCAGATTCTGAAGCGGAACCCGCGTGCCGGCAAAGACCGGCGTTCCGCCCATGATCTGGGGATCGGCCACCACCATACCTTTGAGGTCTGCCAGTTTCATTAGAGCAATCATTACCACGCGTAAACCTGGATGCCACTAGATTTTCCGGCCACTACGACTACCCAGAACATCTCCCATGCAGTATAAGGCGCACAGGTGTCAGGCGTAACAGGCAGAAATGACCTGCCGGCAGGATCCGGCTTAGCGCGCGATCCGTCCAAAGTAGGACTGTGCTTTCAGCCGGTCCTACCTTGGCACCCAACCCCTCGCTGCACAGAGCCAATCAGCCATTCGTGAACAACCAGCCCGCGAGCGGCGCGCACGGAGAGGCGCCCCCAAGCAAACCCGCTCCTTCGCTGCGGCTTACCACTGTCAGCCAGTGATCTTCGTCATTTCCTTGTCTGACAGCAGAGTCAGGTTGAACTCTTGAATAATGCCAGCTGGGACTGCCGCGATGGCGCGGTTCGAGCAGCCAAGACAAATCGTGCAAAGCCGGACCACATCGACCGCCTTGGGAATCTGGTAAACTTGCGGCGCAAAAGTGACCACATACCAATGCCCTGAATCAAAGGTGAGCCAGAAGCTGTTCGAGTCGTTCGGGAAATTGGGGAACCGGGTGGACATTACAATCTGCCGACCATCTTTCCTCAGGTAGGCCTTGATGCCGGCGCTCAACAAGGCGGCCAGCATTGCTTCAGGCTCGTCCAATGCGGGTTCTTTGTTCATGGCTACTTCAGAGAACGGAGGCCGGCCTTCGGCGCGATCCGGCCAAAGCAAGACGCCCGTCACTGAGCGTCAGCGACCGTACCGTGATTTGGAACAAGCCGGCTATTTTTCGAGCGGCCGAGGGACAGGCTCTTGAATGCCTGTCCTTCCTTGGTCAGGGCTTGCCGCTCCGCACCCAGTCCAGCGCGTTGAGCATGAGCTTCTGAAACGCCGGGTGCTCGTGCGCCCGGCCGTCGTGGC
>CAZZPH010000501.1:0-1647 GCA_964655725.1 uncultured Hyphomicrobium sp. | reverse complement strand
TGGCCCGCATTCAGTTTGCTTTCACGGTCTCTTTCCACATAATTTTTCCAAGTTTCACGATCGGATTGGCCGCTTTCATCGCCACATTGCTGGTGCGCTGGCGATTGACCGGTGAGGAACGCTTTCATCGCCTGGCGCGATTCTGGACCAAAATCTTCGCCGTCAGTTTTGCCATGGGCGTGGTGTCGGGCATCGTGATGTCCTACCAGTTCGGCACCAACTGGGCGGGGTTCTCCAAGGTCACGGGGAATGTTCTGGGGCCGCTCATCGGCTATGAGGTTTTGACGGCCTTTTTCCTGGAAGCGTCCTTTCTGGGAATCATGCTGTTCGGCTGGAACCGGGTGTCACCCAATCTCCACGTGACGTCCGCCGTGCTGGTCGCCATCGGCACGTCGCTATCGGCGTTCTGGATTCTTGCCGCCAACAGTTGGATGCAGACCCCTGCCGGACACGAAATCCGCGATGGCATCGTCTATCCCGTCGACTGGCTGGCCATCATTTTCAATCCGAGCTTTCCCTACCGCTTTGCTCACATGTTCACGGCTGCCTACCTGACAACGTCGGTCGTTGTTCTGGCGGTCGGTGCGCGCTACCTCGTCCAGAAGCGTTTCGAGGAGGAGGCGCGTACGATGGTGCGCATGGGACTGGGCATGGTCGCGGTGCTCGCCCCTCTGCAACTCGTCATCGGCGATTTGCATGGTCTCAATACGCGCGACTACCAGCCTGCCAAGCTCGCGGCCATGGAAGCGCACTGGAACAGTGACGAGCCCGCCGATTTTATACTTTTCGCTCTGCCAAATGCGCAGGGCAACGGCAACGACTATGAAGTGAAATTGCCGATACCGGGACTGGCAAGCTACGTCATCACCCACGAGTTTGACGGCAAGTTCCAAGGGCTCAACGACTTCAAGCCCGAGGATCGCCCGCCGATCGCGCCGGTGTTCTTTTCCTTCCGCGTCATGGTCGGGCTCGGGCTCGTCATGATTGCCATGGGACTATGGGGCGCCGTGCTGTGGGTGCGGGGAACGCTCTTCACGTCGCGCGGATATCTCGGGCTTGTCCAGTATTCCTGGCCGATCGGGTTCATTGCCATCCTCGCTGGATGGTACGTTACGGAAATTGGGCGCCAGCCCTGGCTCGCGCACGGAATTCTCCGCACGATCGACGCCGTGTCGCCGGCCATCACCTATGGAGCGGTGCTCACAACTCTGATCCTGTTCGTCATCGTCTATACGATCGTGTTCTCGACGGGCGTCTACTACATCAACCGGTTGATCAACAAAGGTCCTTCGGGTGCTGCCGACAAGCCCTCGAAGGGTGTGCCGTCGCGACCACTGTCGGCTGCGGAAGACGCTGCGCGCGAAGCCATTCAGGGGGCGAGGTGAGTGATGGGCGATATGGCGACCTGGCTGCCCCTCGTGTGGATCGGATTGCTGGGCACAGCCGTCGCACTCTATGTGGTGCTCGACGGCTTCGACCTTGGAATTGGGATTCTCTTTCCGGCTTCGCCTGAGGAAGAAGACCGCGACGTGATGATGAACTCGGTGGCGCCCTTCTGGGACGGCAACGAGACCTGGCTGGTGCTCGGCGGCGGCGGGCTGTTCGCGGCCTTCCCGCTGGCCTACGCGGCGCTGATGCCGGCGATCT
>CAZZPH010000500.1:0-1652 GCA_964655725.1 uncultured Hyphomicrobium sp. | reverse complement strand
AGAATCCGCCCGGCTCGGCAAGCGCATCATCCCACTCATCGCTATTCCACTCGGCGAGGCCAAGCCTCCCAAGCGCTTGCAGCGCCTCAACTACATCCACTTTTATTCGGAGCCGAGCGTACCCGATTCCGGCTTCGGCCAAGGGCTACAGAAGCTCGACGCAGCCCTCAAGTCAGATCTTGGCTGGCTGCGGGAGCACCGCGCGCTTCTGATGCAGGCCGAAGCTTGGCTCGTGCGCGATCGCGATACCGACCGCCTGTTGCGCGGCGGCCCGCTTGCCGCCGCTGAACTCTGGGCGGCCTCACGCCCACTGACCGCGCCTGACCTCACCGACACGCAGCGCGCCTATCTCGCCGCCTCACGCGCGGCGGAGGACACTGCAGCGGTCGAACGCGAGCGCGAGGTTGCAGAACGCGAACGTCTTGCGCGTGAGGCAATCGAAAGCGCCAGACTTGCCGAGGCAGAAGCAAAGCGCGCTGAGGATGAGACCAAAGCCCGTAAAGCCGCACAAGATAAGCTGCTGGAGGCCGCGCAATTGGCTTCGACCCGATTCAAGGGTCTGCTGGCGCTATCGGTCCTCGCATTCGCGCTGATTGCGGGGGTCTACATTTTCTACATCCAGCGGGGTGTCGAGGAGGACTTGAAGCTCAAGGCACAGCGCACCGAGTCGGGCCTCCTCGCAAACGCGGCATCCAATCTCGTCGATTCTCGCGGCTTCGGATCGGCTGGCAACGCCGTCCTCCTCGCACTCGAGGCGCTGCCCGACCCGGAAGAAGGCCAGACGCGCGCCCATGTTCCGCTGGCCGAAGTGCAGCTGGCGCGCAATTTACGGCTTCTGCGGGAGCACGCCGTGCTGACCGGACATACCAACAGCGTCAAGCTCGGTAAGATCAATCGGCAAGGCACCCGCGCCGTCACCTACTCCGACGATCGGACCGCACGACTTTGGGACGTGGCGCAGGGTCGCCAACTCGCTCTGCTCGATATCGGAGGACACAGTGTTGTTGCAGCTGGTTTCAGCCCCGATGGCAGCAGTTTTGCGATCGGTCAGACAGATGGGACGATCCGCATCTTTGAAACCGCCACGGGAGCGATCAAGGCAAAGGCGAAGAAGCACTGGGGTGGTGTGCTTGCGCTTGACTACGACGCCGACGGCAAACGCATCGTAACAACTTCCGTCGACTCCACGGCGCACATCTGGGACGCGGTGACGGGAACTCCCCTGGCCCGTCTCAACGGCCATCGTCACTACGTCGTCGCAGCGGTCTTCAGCAAGAACGGAGACACGATCGCGACGGCCTCCCACGATGGAACGGTTCGGGTGTGGAATGCGACCACAGGTGAAGAGACGCGCCGGATCACTGGTCATGCCGGGCTCGTAACCGATGTCGCGTTCGCAACCCAGGGCGACACCCTCGTTTCGGCATCGACTGACGGCACGGTGCGCGTGTGGAACCTGACCACGGGCCGTGAGGTGCGTCGGCTTGGAGGGCGGTCCGGGAGCCAGGGGCAATTCGGGGGGAATTTCTCCAGTCCCGCTATCTCTCCTGTCATTAGCCCAGACGGCCAGTTCGCATTGACCGAGATCGATATCGATGAGGCCGTCATTTGGGACGTTGCAACAGGCAAGAAGACAGCGCGCATCGATCTCA
>CAZZPH010000499.1:623-1653 GCA_964655725.1 uncultured Hyphomicrobium sp. | reverse complement strand
CCATTCGACCGAGAAGTCGCTCTCAGAATATGGCAGCAAGGTCAGCGATGCCGATCGCAGCGCCATCGAGAACGCGCTCTCCGATCTGAAGGAAGCGCTCAATGGCGAGGACGCCGAGGACATCAAGGCCAAGGCGCAGACTCTGGCGCAGGCATCGATGAAGCTCGGCGAGGCCATGTATGCGGCCCAGCAGCCGGGCTCCGGCGACGATGGTGACGCTCCGGGCAGCGGCGCCGGAAGCGATGAAAAAGAGGATGTGGTCGACGCGGAATTTACCGAGGTCGACGACGACAAGAAAAAGTCCGCCTGAGCGGGCGGGAGAGCCGAGATGACCCTCGTCCTGGAAAGGCCCGATGCCGTTTCCATGGATGAGGGTCGACATGTAAACGGGAAATTGGGCCTCGTCCTTCGAGACGCATCTGGCGCTTCAAAGGGCGGGGCTTTTTTGATGGTTCGGGTCTGATCGATGTCCAAGCGCGACTATTATGAAGTGCTCGGCGTCACCCGCACGTGCAGCGATGGCGAACTGAAGTCCGCCTTCCGCAAGCTCGCCATGAAATGGCACCCGGACAAGAATCCCGGCGACAACAGCTGCGAGCAGCAATTCAAGGAAATCAACGAGGCGTATGACGTCCTGAAGGACGAGCAAAAGCGCGCCGCCTACGACCGTTTCGGTCACGCCGCTTTCGATGGCGGCGGCGGACATGCGCATGGCTTCGGGTCCGACTTCGGCAGCGCCTTCTCCGATATTTTCGAAGGCATTTTCGGCATGACCGGCGCGCGCGGCCGCGCATCGGGCCGCGAACGCGGCGCCGACCTCCGCTACAATCTCGAAATCACCCTGGAAGAATCCTTCCACGGCAAGACAGCGCAGCTGAATCTGCCGACCAACGTGGCCTGCGAAGTCTGTTCCGGCACCGGCGCCAAGGCCGGGACGGAACCCGTTCTGTGCCGCACCTGTGGCGGTTCGGGCCGCATCCGCCATGCACAGGGCTTCTTCACCATCGAGCGCACCTGTCACAGCTGTCAG
>CAZZPH010000499.1:292-613 GCA_964655725.1 uncultured Hyphomicrobium sp. | reverse complement strand
TTGAGGAGCCCTTCGTCAATTGCGGCGGTGCCGGCCGTGTGACGCGCGAGCGCACGCTCGAAGTGCATATTCCGGCCGGCGTCGAGGACGGCACTCGCATCCGCCTGGCGTCGGAGGGCGAGGCGGGCATGCGTGGCGGCCCGCAGGGCGACCTTTATATTTTTCTCTCCATCAAGCCGCATCCGGTCTTTCAGCGCGAGGGCGCCGACCTCTATTGCCGCGTGCCGATCTCCATGGTGACGGCGGCGCTAGGCGGCGAGTTCGAGGTGCCGACGCTCGAAGGCGGACGCACCTCGGTCAAGGTCCCGGAAGGCGCCCAGA
>CAZZPH010000499.1:0-282 GCA_964655725.1 uncultured Hyphomicrobium sp. | reverse complement strand
CGACCGTCGAGGGTTCGATTACCCGTGTAAAGATTCCTGAAGGTACCGAGAGCGGCAAACAATTTCGGCTCAAAGGCAAGGGCATGCCGGTTTTGCGCTCAAAAAACCGTGGCGACATGTATGTGCAGGTTGCGGTCGAAACGCCGCAGAAGCTGACCAAACGCCAGCGCGAATTGCTGCGCGAGTTCGAGAAACAGAGCTCCCAGGACACCCAGCCCGAAACATCCGGGTTCTTCGCAAAAATGCGTGAGTTTTTCGATTGAGGGAACTTAGAGCGAGTCT
>CAZZPH010000498.1:0-1655 GCA_964655725.1 uncultured Hyphomicrobium sp. | reverse complement strand
GATGTGAACAGGGCCTCGTAGTCGCCCGGCGGGATGACGCCGCCCACCACGATCATGATGTCGCCGCGCCCCTCGGCCTCCAGCGCTGCGCGCAGCTCCGGAACCAGTGTCAGATGACCGGCGGCCAGTGACGAAACACCCACGACATGCACGTCGTTCTCGACCGCCTGGCGGGCGGCCTCGTCGGCGGTTGCAAACAGCGGCCCGATGTCCACGTCGAAGCCGAGGTCCGCAAAGGCCGTGGCGATCACCTTCTGCCCGCGGTCGTGGCCGTCCTGACCGAGCTTGGCGATGAGAATGCGCGGCCGGCGTCCGTCGTGCTCCTCGAACGCTTCGACGAGCTTCTGGGCGCGCGCGACGTCTGAACTCATGGATGCCTCCGAACGATAGACGCCCGAGATCGCGCGGATCTCCGCACGATGGCGTGTGAAGACCTTCTCCATGGCCTCCGACATCTCGCCCACGGTGGCTTTCGCGCGGGCGGCCTTGACGCACAGGTCGAGCAGGTTGGCTTTGCCGCGCGCGCCTTCGGTCAATGCGCTGAGAGCGGCTTGCGTGACAGCCTCGTCGCGCTCTTCGCGCAGGCGCTTCAATTTGGCGATCTGCGCCTCGCGCACGGCCGCATTGTCGACCTTCAGGAGATTGATCTTGGCGTCGTCGGAAATCTTGAACTTGTTGACGCCGGTGATCGTCTGCTTGCCGGTGTCGATACGCGCCTGAGTGCGGGCGGCGGCCTCCTCGATGCGCATCTTGGGAATGCCTGCGTCGATGGCCTTGGCCATGCCGCCGAGTTCTTCCACCTCCTTGATGTGCTCGAGCGCCTTCATCGCCAGCTCATAGGTGAGGCGCTCCACATAGAAGCTGCCGCCCCACGGGTCGATGACGCGCGTCGTGCCACTCTCCTGCTGGAGAAGGAGTTGCGTATTGCGGGCGATGCGAGCGGAGAAGTCGGTCGGCAAGGCGATCGCCTCGTCGAGGCCGTTGGTGTGCAGCGACTGGGTATGACCTTGCGTGGCGGCCATCGCCTCCAGGCAGGTTCGCGTCACGTTATTGAAGACGTCTTGTGCCGTGAGAGACCAGCCCGACGTCTGCGAGTGCGTCCTGAGGGAGAGCGAGCGGGGATCGGTGGGTGCGAATTCGTCCCGGATGAGTTTCGCCCACATCAGGCGCGCGGCGCGCATCTTGGCGATCTCCATGAAGAAATTCATGCCGATCGCCCAGAAGAACGAAAGCCTGGGTGCGAACTTGTCGATGTTAAGGCCGGTGGCGACGCCCGCGCGCACGTACTCCACGCCGTCGGCGAGCGTATAGGCCAGCTCCAGGTCGGCGGTCGCCCCCGCCTCCTGCATGTGATAGCCGGAGATCGAGATCGAGTTGAATTTCGGCATGTGCTCGGACGTGTAGGCGAAAATGTCCGAGACGATGCGCATGGAGGGTCCGGGAGGATAGATGTAGGTATTGCGGACCATGAACTCTTTGAGGATGTCGTTCTGGATGGTGCCGGCCAGCCGCTCTGGCGGCACGCCTTGCTCCTCACCGGCAATGATGAACAGCGCCAGCACCGGGAGAACGGCACCGTTCATGGTCATGGAGACGGTCATCTGCTCGAGCGGAATGCCGTCGAACAGCGTGCGCATGTCGTAGATGCTGTCGAT
>CAZZPH010000497.1:0-1675 GCA_964655725.1 uncultured Hyphomicrobium sp. | reverse complement strand
ATCATCCTGTCAGGTCATGCCATCGAGTGCCGCATCAACGCCGAGAACCCGCGCACCTTCCGCCCCTCGCCGGGGCAGATCACATACTGGCATCCTCCCGGTGGTCTTGGCGTTCGTGTCGACAGCGGCGTCTACCAGGGCTATCGGATCCCACCCTACTACGACAGTCTCATCGGCAAGCTGGTCGTGCATGGAAAGAACCGGAACGAATGCCTGATGCGGCTCCGTCGTGCGCTATCGGAGTTCGTCATCGATGGCGTGGAGACGACCATTCCGCTGTTTCACGAACTGGTGCGCCATCCCGATGTGGTGGACGGCCTCTATGATATTCACTGGCTGGAAAAATATCTCGGCAAACCCTGACGCCGCCACCGCCAGCGGCGGGACTTTGCCCGCCCGCCTCTTTCCGCCGTGAACGCTGTGTGCCAAGCCCCGCCCTGCACCTGTGTGGACGTCTGCTCGGACTTCGGTCTCGAACTCAGCCCGATTTGGCTCTACATTTGTGATTTGTAGCCATGGCTCGAGGGTTCGCGTGACCGCTCGCGACGACATATTGATCGAAATTACACCGCAGGTCCTGCTGAAGGCCTACGCGTGCGGGATATTTCCCATGGCGGAAAGCGCGGATGATCCAGCCCTCTACTGGATCGAGCCGCAATTTCGCGGGGTGCTGCCGTTGCACGAGGTTCATGTGCCGCGCCGCTTGCGGCGCACGCTGCGCTCAACCTCTCTGGACATTCGCATCGATACCAATTTCGAAGGTGTCATCGAAGGATGCGCTGCGCAGAGGCCTGGACGCCGATCGACCTGGATCAACGATCGGATCCGCTATCTGTATGGCGAGTTGTTCCGCTTGGGTCATTGCCACACGATCGAGGTGTGGAATGAGGATCGGCTTGTGGGGGGCCTTTATGGTGTTGCACTCGACGGTGCGTTTTTCGGCGAGAGCATGTTCTCCCTGGAACGCGATGCCTCGAAGATTGCACTCGTTTATCTCACGGCCCGGCTGATCCATGGTGGGTTCCGCCTGCTGGATACGCAGTTCCTGACTGAGCATTTGAGCCAGTTCGGTACGATCGAGGTTGATCGCCAGACCTTTCAACGCATGCTGGGCGAGGCGATGGGCGTCGAAGGCGAATTTGCCAAGTTGCCGGCGAGCGCTGGTGTGAACGAGGTGCTGAGCCTCATCGATCGGGCAAGGCTGCGCGCATAGGCGCGGCGTGACGTGCTGGCGAGTTCCCGCTGGAACAGCGCTTCCCGATCTTCAAGTCCATAGTCCGTGCATGGCGAATGCTGGCTGCCTACGGCCGGTAACCCGCCGTCAATCTGCCCCGGGGCCGTCCGTTCGCCGGAACGCTCCCGGCATAGTCATGGAGTGCACGGAATGCCGAAATATCTCTACGGGTCTGCGGCTGCAGTGTTTGCTGCTGCGGTCGCCATCACGGGCCTCGGTCTCACATCGACGACCGCCGAGGCCGGCGGCCTCAAAAAGAAGAAGCATGGTGTCACCATCATCATCGGTGGTGGCGGATACGGCTCGGGCTACGGGCACGGCTGTGGCTGGTACCACTGGAAGTGGAAGCAGACCGGCCATCCGAAGTGGTACCACCGCTGGCACAATTGCCGTTACGGCTGGTGACATCAGCCGGGGCGTTTGGCCTGGCGCCTTGTCCCC
>CAZZPH010000496.1:0-1682 GCA_964655725.1 uncultured Hyphomicrobium sp. | reverse complement strand
TGAGAAAATTTCCAAGAGCAAGCAGGGCCAGGGCGGCTACGAGAAACCGCAGACTGCAAAAGCCTACGTAGATAACTTCGGCGCGGACGTTGTGCGCCTGTGGGTGGCATCGCAGGACTTCCGCAACGACATCGTGGTCAGCGACGAGCGCGTCAAGAAAGTGAGCGAGACCTATCGTGGCCTGCGCAACGCCCTCCGTTACCAGCTCTCGAACCTCTACGACTTCGATCCCGCGCAGCACACCGTCCCGGAAGACCAGCTCACGTCGCTTGATCGCTGGATTCTCTGGAAGCTCTCGCAGGTCGAGGCCGAAGTGGCCGCCGCGTACGACCAGTTCGAGTTCCACGTCGTCTATCAGAAACTCAGCCAGTTCGCCGCCGTCGAGTTGTCCGCGATGTATCACGACCTCGTGAAGGACCGGCTCTACACCGATCCCGCCGGCTCGCCCCGCCGCCGCTCGACGCAGACCGCTCTGCACCGCCTGGTCACCAGTCTTTGCCAGATGCTCTCGCCGATCCTCGTCTTCACGACGGACGAGGCGTGGGAATTTGTGCCGGGCAAGCCGGCTGCCTCCCCACACTTGAGCGTCTGGGGTGAATCCAAGTTTCAGCCATCCAACGAAGAGCAATCCGCTTGGACCGAACTTTTCAACCTGCGGCGAGGGGCATTGGATGAACTCGAAAAGGCACGTCAGGCAAAGACCATTGGCAAATCACTTGATGCCAAGGCGACCATCAATGGATTTGATGAAAAGCATCTCGCGGTGCCAAAGGCACATGTTGACGTGCTCAAGGAGATGCTGAACGTGTCGCAGATCGAGTTCTATGCTCCGAGGCATGATTCGGACACCGCCATTGCTAATTTTGTGACTGTGAAAAAAGCCGACGGTCAGAAATGCGCTCGTTGCTGGCACTGGGAAACCGATGTCGGCTCGCACCCCGATCACCCGACCATCTGCGGTCGTTGCGTTCAGGCGGTGACCGCCGGGGCGTAACCAACCACGCCGGAAACCAAAGCCGGCCGGCGACCTGCGGTCCGTAGGACCGCCCTGTTTATAGAAGATACCCGCAGCGAAACAACCCAAGCTCCGTAGGGGCGTCCTGTGACCTTCCAAGGCCGCTCCTACGGAGCTTCCCATGAATTCCTGCGCTGGCAGCTATAAACAGTTGGCTCCCACGGAGCCGATACCGACAGTGCGCTCGTCGCTGGCATTTTGAAACCGACGTCGGCACCCACCCCGATCACGCGACGATTTGTGGCCGGTGCGTGCAGGCCGTGACCGCCCGGGCGTAACCGCCTCGGCCGTGGCAAGGCCGACCGGCAACCCCCAGGTCCGTAGGACCGCCCTGTCTATAGATTCCCGCCACAGAATACCCCAAGCTCCGTAGGAGCGTCCTGTAGCCGTCCAAGGCCGCTCCTATCGGAGCTTTCTGGCCCCGCGCGCGCTATAAACAGTTGGCTCCCACGGAGCCAGCGGCCAGGAATGCGCCCGGTGCTCGCATTGGGAAACCGATGTCGGCTCCCACCCAGGCGCTTGCGGACGTCTGTGACCCTTGGTTGAGGCGGTGACGACTGGTCGATGGGTGGGTCTCATTCAGTCACGGCGACGCGGCAGATCCGCCGTAATTAGTGTCTGGCCGGAAACGCGTGTTTTTTGCAACCGCGCTGGCGGCGGAAGGCGG
>CAZZPH010000495.1:0-1693 GCA_964655725.1 uncultured Hyphomicrobium sp. | reverse complement strand
GCCCATGCAGCTGCCGCTGCCCTGCCCGGAACCTTGCGACGACGGGGAGGCCGCGTTTCGCCGCATCCTGCCGCCCGGCATCTCGGAAGCCGACAGCAAGCTTCTCCTCGGCGCCCTTCTCGGCTGCCTGATGCCGTCCAACTTCACGGCCTCTTTCAGTTACCCGGTGATCGTGCTGTCAGGTGATGCGGGATCAGGCAAGTCCACGCTCGCCAAAACCATCAAGCGCATCACCGACAACGAGTTCACCACCGTCTCCACCAAGCCCCGGTCGGTGGACGACCTCTACGTGGATGCCCAGGCGAGCCACCTGCTCTCCTACGACAACATCGATTTCATCAAGCACAGCCTCTCGGACGGCATGTGCCAGCTGGTGACCGGCAGCGCCGTCACCAAGCGCAAGCTCTACACCGACGGCGACCGCGTGATCCTGAGGGCCCACAACCCGGTGCTCCTCAACGGCATCAACGTGGACATGCCGAAGTCGGACCTTCTGGACCGCAGCGTGCACATCCAGCTCGCGCGCATCACCACCTACGATGCGGACGCCGCCAGCCGGGTGGAAGCTGATCTGCCGTTGGTGATGGGCTACCTGTGCGACCTTCTCGTGCGGGCGCTTCGCAATTACCCCACGACGCATGTCCCCAATGCGCCGCGCCTGTCGCTGCTCGCCAAGATCTGTGCCGCCGCCGAGCCCTTCGGATGCGACACGCCGTTCGTGGACCTGCTGCGGCAAACCCAAGCCGAGGCGCTTCTGGCCAGCCGCGACAATGACCTCGTCATCGCGGCGCTGTTCGACCTGACGGCCAAGAACCCGAGCTGGACGGGCACCTACAAGCAGCTGCTGTCCACGCTCACCTCGGCCGCCGACGACGCCACGGTGCGATCGCCCGAGTGGCCCGCCACCCCCCACAAGCTTGCGCGGCACATGAAGGATCATGCCCGCCTCATGCGCGCGCAGGGCCTGGATTTTGAGAACGGCCGCAAGACCGAGCACGGCCGGGTCGTGACCGTCCGCCGCGTCACGGACCCCACCCTCCAAGGCGATCTGGACATTCCGTTTTGAGGGAGAGCCCCATGACAACCGACACGATCGATCCGCTGTTCACCACCCGCGATGCGGCGGCCTATCTCGGCATCTCCGCATCCACGCTGGAGCGCTACCGGCTCACCGGACGGCCGGCCATTCCGCACATCAAGTATCCCGGCCTCAGAGGCCCAGTCAGGTATCGTAAGTCAGCACTTGATGCCTTTCTCACCCAGTCTGTTCGTCTGACCACGTCCGAGCGGGAGGCGTCATGAGCACGCCTTTCGACCGCAAGCTCGCGCGCTTCAACCGGATGATGGCCACCACTCAGGCGGCCTACTCGGCCATGTACGAGGCCGCACGTCGCTGCGCCGATCCCACAACCTCGACCGCCCTGGCCGCGCAAGCCTACCGCATTCAAAGCTGCCACCGCGCCGCACGGATCATCGTGCACCGGCCGGCCGACGATGCGCCCTGGGTTCAGGTGACCACGCCGTCGGCCTGCATGAGTGCCTGGTGCATGCTCTGCGCCCGCAACCGCGCACGGCGCCATCGGCGCGCCATTCAACACCGCCTGCTCGCCATCCGGCGCAACCATCCCGCCATGCGCGGATCGATCCTTACACTGACGAGCCGCAATCGGGGGATTTCCGAGACGCGCGCCAT
>CAZZPH010000494.1:0-1693 GCA_964655725.1 uncultured Hyphomicrobium sp. | reverse complement strand
TGCGCGGAAACGACAGACTTGCCTGGTTTTTCGACTGTCACTTCCAAGGCGATCCCGTGATGCCCGGCTGCCTCGGGCTCGATGCGCTCTGGCAACTGACGGGGTTTTATCTCGGTTGGCTCGGAGAGCCGGGCCGCGGGCGGGCATTGGGTGTCGGCGAGGTCAAGTTCACCGACATGGTGCTGCCGTCCACGGGGACACTGCGCTACATTGTCGACATGAAGCGCGTTATTCTACGCCGCCTGAAGATGGCGGTGGCTGACGGACAACTCGAAGCCGACGGCAAAATCATCTACACCGCAACGGATCTCAGGGTCGGTCTGTTCGAAACAGGGCAGGGCACTTAAGGGTCAGTTGGCCGCCACCGGACGCGACAGAGATGCCTCCGGCGAAGGCTACGCCGTCAGGGCCGCATACCGTCCAAACCAGACGGGGAGGGGAATGAGAATGAGACGGGTCGCCGTCACCGGAATGGGGATCGTCTCCTCCATCGGGAACAACACCCAGGAGGTGGTGGCGTCACTTCGCGAAGCGCGATCGGGGATTTCGCACTCTGCGACCTATGCGGAACTCGGCTTCAAATGCCAAGTTCACGGTGCCCCTAACATCGAATGGGAGGCGCTTGTCCCGCGCAAACCCAAACGTTTCATGAACCCGGGTGTGGGCTGGAACTACATCGCTATGGATCAGGCGATCCGCGATGCCGGGCTGGAGCCCGGAGAGGTCATCCACGAGCGCACGGGGATTGTCATGGGGTCCGGCGGGCCCTCGACGCGGGCGATCGTGGACGCTGCCGAAACGACGCTTAAATCTGGTGGGCCGAAGAAAGTCGGCCCCTTCGAGGTTCCCAAGGCGATGTGCTCTGGCCCGTCCGCCGCTTTGGCCACCGCCTTTCAGATCAAAGGCGTCAATTACTCGATCTCATCGGCCTGCGCGACCAGCGCACACTGCATCGGCAACGGCGCAGAACTCATCCAATGGGGCAAACAGGACATCGTGTTCGCGGGGGGCTGCGAGGAACTCGACTGGACGCTCTCCAACCTGTTCGATGCCATGGGGGCCATGTCGACACGCTTCAACGACACCCCGTCGCGTGCGAGCCGTGCCTACGACAAGGACCGCGACGGGTTCGTCATTGCAGGCGGGGCTGGCGTCGTCGTGCTGGAGGAAATGGAACGCGCCCGGGCCCGGGGCGCGCGCATCTACGGCGAGGTCGCAGGCTATGGCGCGACGTCGGACGGGTTCGATATGGTCGCTCCATCGGGTGAGGGCGCGGCGCGGTGCATGCGGCTGGCTCTTCAAGGGCTCGATGGCCGAGGCGCTCCACGAGTGGACTACATCAACCCGCATGGCACGGGTACGCCGGTCGGCGACGAGCGCGAAATTACCGCGATCCGCGAAGTGTTTGGCGCCAACGTGCCACATATCGCGGCCACGAAATCGCTGTCAGGTCACTCCCTTGGGGCCATCGGCGTCCAGGAGGCGATTTTCGCGCTCCTCATGATGAACAACGGCTTCATCTGCGAAAGCGCGCATATCGACGAGATCGACCCCGCATTTGCGGATATGCCGATCGTGCGCAGCCGCGTCGACGACATCGAGCTTAACTGTGTGATGTCGAACAGCTTCGGTTTTGGCGGGACAAATGCCACCCTCCTGTTCCGCCGCCCGGAGGGTTAACGAACCTGTCACA
>CAZZPH010000493.1:1132-1695 GCA_964655725.1 uncultured Hyphomicrobium sp. | reverse complement strand
CCCGCCAGGCGCTGAAGCTGATCGAGGTCGAGTACAAGGTGCTGCCGCACGTCACTGACGTTGACGAGGCAATGAAGCCCGACGCACCCGTCATCAACGAAAAGCTGTTCGCCAAGGGTCTGGACAAGACGCCCACCAAACCGTCCAACGTGGCGGAGCGGTTCGAGTTCGGACATGGCGACGTCGAGAAGGGCTTCAAGCAGGCCGACCTCGTTATCGAGCGCACCTTCCGCACCGAGGCGACCCACCAGGGCTATATCGAACCGCACGCCTGCGTCGCGTCGATGAACGCTGATGGGCGCGGCGAGATGTGGGTGTGCACGCAAGGCCACTTCATGGTACGCAACACCTGTGCCGGATTGCTGGGTATCGACGTTTCGAAACTGCGCGTTACTGCCTCGGAGATCGGCGGCGGCTTTGGCGGCAAGACCACGGTGTTCATCGAACCCGTCGCACTCGCCCTGTCGCTCAAGGCCAACCGCCCGGTGAAGATGGTGATGACCCGGGAGGAAGTGCTGCGTGCCACCGGCCCCACGTCGTCGTCGTCCATCGACGTCAGGATC
>CAZZPH010000493.1:0-1122 GCA_964655725.1 uncultured Hyphomicrobium sp. | reverse complement strand
GCGATGCGACGCTGCGTTACCAGGGCGGCGCGTTTCCCGGCTCTGCGGTGCCCTATGGCGCGATGGCGTGCTTCGCGCCATACGACCTGAAGAACGTCCGCGCCATTGGCTGGGACGTGATCACCAACCGGCCCAAGCAGGCCGCCTACCGCGCGCCCGGCGCACCGATGGGTGCCTATGCCATCGAAAGCGTCATCGATGAACTGTGCCGCGAACTGAAGCTCGACCCGATCGACGTGCGGCTGAAGAACGCCTCGTCGGACGGCTCCAAGGCTTCGTACGGTCCGAACTTCGACGTGATCGGGCTCAAGGCGACGCTGGAAGCCGCAAAAGCCCACCCGCACTGGAAGGCCAAGCTGAAGAAAAACCAGGGCCGCGGCGTGGCCTGCGGGTTCTGGTTCAACTTCGGCGGTGAAACCTCGGTGTCGCTCAACGTCAACAATGACGGCACGGTCGGTCTGTCCGTGGGTACCCCTGACATCGGCGGATCTCGCGCGTCCATCGGCAACATGGCAGCCGAGGAACTCGGCATTCCGCACGACAAGGTGCGCTGCATCATCGCCGATACCGCGTCGCTGGGTTACAACGACGTGACCGACGGTTCACGCGTGACATTCGCCTCCGGCATGGCGGCGATCCACGCGGCCCGCGATGCCATCGGCAAGCTGAGCGCCCGCGCGGCAAAGATCTGGGGCATCCCTGAAGATGCCGTAGTGTGGGAGAAGGGCCATGCACGCCCTGCCTCACCCAATGCCGGCAAGCATGAACCGCTCAGCCTTGCAGATATCGCCGCCCAGGCCGGTGCCACCGGCGGCCCGATTTCCGGTCACTGTGAAATCAACGCCGAAGGAGCAGGTGTCAGCTTCGCCACCCACATGGTGGACACCGAGGTCGACCCCGAAACAGGACGCGTCAAGGTTATCCGCTACACGGTATTCCAGGACGCCGGCAAGGCTGTGCACCCTTCCTACGTGGAAGGCCAGTTCCAGGGCGGGGCAGTGCAGGGCATCGGTTGGGCGCTGAACGAGGAGTACATCTACAACAGGGATGGAAAGCTGATGAACCCCGGCTTCCTCGATTATCGAATCCCGGTTTGCTCGGACCTGCCGATGATCGACACGG
>CAZZPH010000492.1:1465-1697 GCA_964655725.1 uncultured Hyphomicrobium sp. | reverse complement strand
GGCGGGGGGGGAGGGGTTCGACTGGTACTATGCAAGCGATGCAGCGCGCGATGCGCAGGTCAGAACACCCATCACCGACGGGTCGGGCAAGCCATGGGTCTTCCGTTATAAGGACATCAAGTCGTGGTGGTCGAACCCGCATTACAACCGGCCGGGTGGTGTCGAGCAGGCAACCCCGACCGCCTGGGTGCCGCAATCGAAGCCGTTCTGGCTGACCGAGATCGGCTGCCCC
>CAZZPH010000492.1:0-1455 GCA_964655725.1 uncultured Hyphomicrobium sp. | reverse complement strand
TCCAACCAGCCCAATGTCTTCGTCGACCCTAAGAGCTCGGAGAGCTTCGTTCCCCACTACTCGCGGGCTACGCGCGACGATCTCATCCAGCGCCGCTATCTCCAGGCGCTGCTGCGCCACTTCGATCCGCAGGATGACGCTTACACCGCTGACGCAAATCCCGTGTCGGCGGTCTACGGAGAGCGCATGGTGACGCTCGATCGTATTCTGCCCTACTGCTGGGATGCGCGGCCGTTTCCAGCATTTCCCAACAATCTTGAGGTGTGGGGCGACGGGCCGAACTGGGTCGTCGGTCACTGGCTGCAGGGGCGGCTGGCGGGCGGTGCGCTTGGGAGCACGCTGGCGGCGATCCTCCAGGATTACGATTTCACGCCGTTCCTGATTGAGCCGCTGAGTGGAACGGTCGGCGGTTACGTGATCGATCGGGTGATGTCGGCGCGCGAAGCGTTGCAGCCTCTGGAACTGGCGTACTTCATCGATGTCCATGAGAGCGGCGGCAATCTGGTGCTGCGAGCGCGCGGTCAGGATGCTCCCCTGGCCACGATCGGCGAGGATGGCCTCGTCGAGCTTCAGCCGCGCGAGCCGCTGATCGAGGTCACGCGCTCGCAAGAGTCTGATCTGCCTGCAAGCGCAAAAATCACCTTCATCGACGCAGATCGCGACTACCAGCCGTCCGTCGCCGAAGCTCGCAGGCTTGCAGGCGCCAGCGGGCGCGTCGCGCAGGCCGAACTGCCGATCGTGCTTGACGGTGCCAGTGCACAACCGGTCGCCGAGGCGTGGCTGTTCGAGGCCTGGGCCTCGCGCGAGCGCGCGAGCTTTGCATTGCCGCCAAGCAGGCTCGCCATCGAACCGGGCGACAGCGTGATGATTGCGCGCGCGGGCCGCCAGACACGACTGCGGGTCACCGAGGTGGCCGACCAGGGCCCGCGCCTGATCGATGCCCGGAGCCTCGATCCAGGTGTCTATTTGCCCTCCCCCGCACCCGCGCGGCTGCCCAGCACGACAGCACCAATCCAGGCCGGTTCGCCGTTCGTGCGCTTTCTCGATCTTCCCTTGCTCAGAGGCGACGAGCCGCCTGGTGCCGGGTATGGCGCGGGGACGCAGACGCCGTGGCCGGGTGGAATAGCGATCTATGGTTCGCCGGAAGCGTCAGGCTTTGCGCTGCGCTCGGTGGTTCCCGCACCGTGTGTGATGGGCCACACGTTGAGCGCGCTCGATGCGGGGCCGCTCGGCGTGTTCGACCGTGGAGCGCGGCTCGTCGTCGATGTGGGTTCTGGGATGCTGGCCTCCGCGACGGAGCTTCAGGTTTTTGCAGGACGCAACGCCGCCGCCGTCGAGGCTGAGAACGGCGAATGGGAGATCATCCAGTTCGTCGAAGCGGAGCTGGTCGCCCCCGGCGTCTATGAATTGCGTCAACTGCTCAGGGGGCAGGCGGGCAGCGAACATGCGATGCGC
>CAZZPH010000491.1:0-1708 GCA_964655725.1 uncultured Hyphomicrobium sp. | reverse complement strand
GATGCCCCTCGAACTGCACGTCCACCACAGCGCCCGTGACCTGGCGGATCTTACCGACTTTGTTCGACATTGCCCGTTCCTCGTTCTCGACTATCGTGGTTGGGAGCCACCCGGCTGCCCAGACATTGCTATTCGATTTTGACCTTTGAGCCGCCGTTTCCAGCCGCCCGACCTCGGCTGCAACGCTACAGCGCCTCCGCACCCGAGATGATCTCAATCAGTTCCTTGGTGATGTTGGCCTGGCGCTGACGGTTGTACTTGATCGTCAGCTTGTTGATCATGTCGCCGGCGTTGCGCGTGGCGTTGTCCATGGCGCTCATACGCGCGCCCTGCTCAGACGCCGCGTTCTCCAGTAGCCCGCGGAAGATCTGGGTTGAAATGTTGCGCTTCAACAGCTGCGAGAGGATCACGTCCTCCTCGGGCTCGTATTCGTAGACGGCCCCGCCAGCGTTCGCACTCTGGGCCTCATCCTTTGATTCAGGCAGGCGCGCGGGGATCAGTTGGAGCGCGGTGGGCTTCTGTGCAATCACCGACTTGAACTCGGAGAAGAAGAGGGTTGCGACATCGAACTCGCCCGCCTCGAACATCTCCAGGACCTTTTGCGCAACGCCTTCCGCGTGGCGGAAGCCGAGCTGACGCTCACCCTGGAAGTCGCGTTTCTCAACGACATTCGATCCCAGATCGCGGCGCAGGTTGTCGAAGCCCTTGCGCCCGACAGTCATGATCTTGACCGTCTTGCCCTCGCTCATGAGCTTCTGGGCCTGATACCGCGCGATCTTGGCGATGTTGGTGTTGAAGCCGCCACACAACCCGCGTTCCGCGGTCATCACGATAAGCAGATGAACCTGATCCTTGCCCGTGCCCACAAGAAGCGGCGACGCCGTCTCGCGGCTGGCGCGCTGACCAAGACTGGCAAGAATATCATCCATGCGCTCGGCGTATGGACGCGCCGCCGTTGCCGCCTCCTGCGCGCGGCGCAGCTTGGCAGCGGCGACCATCTGCATGGCCTTCGTAATCTTGCGCGTCGCCTTCACAGAGGCGATGCGGTTTCTCAGATCTTTTAAGCTCGGCATTCGAGCATCCTAGTTGGAACCGGCCTATTCATCCCTGATCACCCCGCGTGGGGGCAAGGGGATCGGATCAGGCTGTAAAGCCCTTGGCGAATTTGTCGAGGAACGCGGTGAGCTTTTTCTCGGTATCCGCCGAGAGGGCTTTCTCGCTACCAACCACAGACAGGATCGACTTCTCCTCACGCAAGCTGGCGAGAAGTGACTGCTCAAACTTGCCGATGGCGGAAACCGGCAACCCATCGAGATAGCCGCGCGTACCGGCGAAGATGACGGCGACCTGCTCTTCCATTTTCAAGGGTGCGAATTGGCCTTGCTTGAGCAGCTCTGTCAGTCGTGCGCCACGGGCAAGCAGTTTCTGTGTCGCGGCATCCAGATCGGAGCCGAACTGCGCGAACGCCGCCATTTCACGGTACTGTGCGAGCTCGCCCTTGATCTTGCCGGCCACCTGCTTCATCGCCTTCGTCTGCGCCGAGGAGCCGACGCGCGACACGCTGAGACCGACGTTCACGGCGGGACGGATGCCCTGATAGAACAAGTCGGTCTCGAGGAAGATCTGGCCGTCGGTGATCGAAATCACGTTCGTCGGAATGTAGGCCGACACGTCGTTGGCCTGCGTCTCGATGACGGGCAGCGCCGTC
>CAZZPH010000490.1:0-1718 GCA_964655725.1 uncultured Hyphomicrobium sp. | reverse complement strand
AAGGGTTATGGCGGGGCCTATGTTGTGATGAGTTCCAAGCACATCCGCGGCGACGTCAACTATGCGTGGCCGACGGCTGAGATCGCGGTCATGGGAGCCAAGGGTGCCGCTGAGATCCTCTATCGCGCCGACCTCAACGATCCCGAGAAGATCAAGACGCGCATCGACGAGTACCAGAAGCGTTTTGCCAACCCGTTTGTCGCCGCCGAGCGCGGCTACATCGACGAGGTGATCTTGCCGCACGGGACCCGACAGCGCATCTGCCGCGCGCTCAACATGCTGCGCAACAAGACGCTCGAGAACCCCTGGAAGAAGCACGACAACATTCCGCTCTAGGGTGGTGACGGCTGCTTTGGGGCAGTTCGCGGAAACCGGCGCTCGGGCCGGCACGCCCGAGCACGTTCGCAGGGTTCAAAACGAAATCGATGACGAGGACGCGCGCCGACACGAGCGTTTCGCTCGCGGCTGTTCACCACGCGCGTGCTGATCATCTCGTGGTGATAGGATAGCGTGCGACCGCGCGCGCGTGGCACACATGTCGGATGGGCGTGGGCTGGCCGTGCCGTGACGCGAAGTGAGTGAGACCGTGAGCGACAATCGATCTGCCATCGCCGTTCGACCGCGCCGCGTGCTCCTGCTCGGCGCCACGGGAACGATCGGGCGGGCCACCGCGCACGAACTCGTCCGCTGCGGCCACGATGTGGCCTGCCTCGTGCGCCGGCCCGTGGGCGAGGACACCGCGCGGGCGGGCGCGGATGTCTCCCGCTCGTTGGACGGCGCTGAGGTGCGCTTTGGCGATGTCACCGATCCGCAGTCCCTCACGCGCGATGCCTTCCGGGGCGAGCCTTTCGATGCGGTCGTCTCGTGCCTCGCCTCGCGCACGGGTGTGCCGCACGACGCCTGGGCGATCGACCATCGCGCGCATGTCACGGCCCTGCAGGCGGCCCGTGCGGCGGGGGTCGATCATTTTGTGCTGCTGTCGGCGATTTGCGTGCAGAAACCGCTGTTGGAATTCCAGCGCGCCAAGCTCGCCTTTGAGGCTGAGTTGATCAAAAGCGGCCTCACCTATTCCATCGTGCGCCCGACCGCGTTTTTCAAATCGCTGTCGGGGCAGGTGGAGCGTGTGAAGGCGGGCCGGCCGTTTCTCGTGTTCGGCGATGGGCGGCTCACGGCCTGCAAGCCGATCAGCGATCATGATCTTGCGCGCTATATCGCCGGCTGCCTCGACGACGGTGCCCGCCACAATAAAATCCTGCCCATCGGTGGCCCGGGGCCTGCGATCACGCCGATGGATCAGGCGGAACATCTCTTCAGGCTCTTGAACACCGCGCCGCGCATCCGTCATGTACCCGTCGCGCTGCTCGATGGGATCGTGGGAACGCTCGGCGCGCTGGGACGGATCAGTCCGGCGATGGCGCAGAAGGCAGAGCTCGCGCGCATCGGGCGCTACTACGCGACGCAATCCATGCTGGTGCTCGATCCTGAGACCGGCCGCTACGACGCCGATGCGACGCCCTCGTTTGGGACGGAGACGCTCTTTGGCTACTACGATCAATTGATCAGCGGCCGCGCCGAGGCGGAACGCGGCGACCATGTGGTGTTCTAGCGTTCGCGCGGCGAGCCGCATGGCGGGCGGCAAACGTGACACCGATGCGACAGCGCGCGCTGAACCTGCGTGCCGGAGCGTGAATTTCGCCTCGCGGCCGCGCGCGCCCGCC
>CAZZPH010000489.1:0-1746 GCA_964655725.1 uncultured Hyphomicrobium sp. | reverse complement strand
GTTTACGGCCCTGACCCTTGCCATGCGCCAGCGTTGCAACAATGCCACGCAGCGTGCGGACCTCCTGGGACGTCAGACCGCCGCGCAAATACATCGAGCGGAGATTGTTCACGACAGACGGGCGCTTATGTGGCGCGGAAAAAAAGCCCAGCCGGGCAAGCTCGCTCTCCAGTTGATCGAAAAAGCCATGCAGCTCTTCACGCGATGCAGGCTGCTGGTCACCTAGATTAAGTCCCGTCGATACCGGCTGCTCGTAGGTCGTCACGCGGCCGAGGCTTTGCCGCTCATGATCCCGGATCCACTCGTAGCCGAGGATCAGAACGGCCTGAGCGAGATTGAGCGAAGCGAACCGGTTGTTGACCGGGATCATCACGATCGCATCGGCAAGGGCCACCTCGGCCGTCTCTAGCCCGTTGCGTTCGCGCCCGAACACGATGCCACAACGCTGCCCATGCGCGATGCGCTGCCGCATCTCCGCTACAGCCTGCTCTGGCGTCATGACGGGTTTGCGCAGATCGCGCTGACGAGCCGTCGTGGCGCAAACCCATTGGAGATCGGCCAGCGCATCCTCATAGGTCTCGAAGGATGAAGCATCATCGATCACATAGTTGGCGCCCGATGCAGCGATACGCGCTTTTTCATTGGGCCAGCCGTCGCGCGGAGCAACGAGCCGCAGTTCATCGAGCCCGAAGTTCGCGCACGCCCGCGCCACCATGCCGATGTTGTCGGGGAGCTGGGGCTCGACCAGCACGACGGCTGGAGTTTCCCCCGGATCGGCCATCCGCCCGCCTTTGATATGAGCGCGGCGCAGACCATGGCGCAGCTTGCGCAGAACACGTCGTGCCCAGAACCAGTAGTTCTCTCCCGACCAGGTCTTGTCCAGCGCCGCAAGCGCTGGCGTCCTCAGTCGCCCCTCCCCGGAGCCGACAAGCCGCACCCCGCCATCACCCACCACGATCTCTGCATGTCGCGCGATGAAATCGTCGAGCGAATGAATGCCTTGCAGCTCGGTGCGGCGCTTACAGCCGGGGCAGGATGCATTGTCGGTCTCGCATCTCAGTTCCGCACAGTAGGTCAGGATGGGTTCCAGTGAGACGCGATCCAGTCCGGGGATCACGGTTTCGGCGAGTGCAGCATCGATCGTGCGCTCATGGCAGGCATGGACCACATCGGCGACCGGATGGGGGAACCCCTCGATGAAGGGGACAAGCCAGCCGTCGTGCTCCCGGACCTCGATCTTCACGTTATGATCCTCCGTGGCGCCGAGTTGTATCAAACCCCGCGCCCCACGTTGCACGAATGGCCCCCCTGATCGCGCTTGGCGGCGTCACCGCACACGGTTATGTTGCGCCGCGACATCCGACCCTCCACGAAGCTCCCACGAAAGACACGCCCCCATGCAAAAGATCAAGGTCCAAGGCACCGTCGTCGAACTCGACGGCGACGAGATGACCCGCATTATCTGGCAGCTCATCAAGGATAAGCTGATCCACCCGTATCTGGACCTGCCCCTCGATTACTACGATCTGGGCGTGGAACACCGCGACGCGACGAACGATCAGGTGACGATCGACGCGGCCAACGCCATCAAGCGTCACGGGGTCGGTGTCAAGTGCGCGACCATCACCCCGGACGAGGCGCGCGTGGAGGAATTCGGCCTCAAGGAGATGTGGAAGAGCCCGAACGGGACCATCCGCAACATCCTGGGCGGCGTGATCTTCCGCGAGCCGATCATCTGCAGGAACG
>CAZZPH010000488.1:0-1766 GCA_964655725.1 uncultured Hyphomicrobium sp. | reverse complement strand
GGATTGAGCGCGCAGATTGCGGACAACTTGGGCCGAAATCCCTTCGACGGCCATTTGTTCGTGTTTCGCGGGCGGCGCGGCGACCTGATCAAAGTGCTGTGGTGGGACGGCGACGGGTTATGTCTATTTGCCAAACGGCTTGAGCGCGGGCGCTTCGTGTGGCCGCGCGCCGAGGACGGGGCGGTGTTGCTGAGCCGGGCGCAGTTGTCGATGCTGCTCGAAGGCATTGACTGGCGGCGGCCCCAGCGGACGGCGGAAGCCTTCGGCGAAGCGCCCCGCACGGCGGCCTGAGAAACAAGCTCTTTAGTCCGAAATATATCTAACTAAGTCGCCACTTTATCTCTCGGGTTTGCGAAAATAGAGTCATGGCCGACGCGGCTTCCCCAGCGCTCGATCTGGACTCCCTGGACCTGGAATCGTTGCGCGCGTTGTGCCGGGCGCAGAAGACCGAGCTCGACTCGCAAAAGAGTGAGATTGAGCGGATGAAGCTGCTGATCCTGAAGCTCAAGCGGCTGCAATTCGGGCGCAAGTCGGAAAAGATCGACCGCCGCATCGAGCAGCTCGAGCTGAGGCTGGAGGAGCTCGAAGCAGCGCAGGCCGAGACGGCGCCCGAGCCCGGGAGTGCGCTCGAAGCCTTGCTGGAGCCGCTTCGGCGCAAACCGGCGCGGCGCGAGCTGCCGGCGGAGCTGCCGCGCGAGACCGTCGTTCAAGACCCCGCCGAGACGAGTTGTCCCGATTGCGGCGGCGCTTTGCGCAAGCTCGGCGAGGACGTTTCCGAGATTTTGGAGTACGAGCCGGCGCGCTTCAAGGTGATCCGGCGGGTGCGGCCGAAGCTGAGCTGCGGCTGTTGCGACCGCATCGTGCAGGCCCCGGCGACGAGCCGGGCGATCGAGCGCGGGCTGGCCGGACCGGGGCTGCTGGCGCATGTATTAGTCGCGAAATTCGCGGATCATTTACCGTTGTACCGGCAGGCGGAAATCTACGCGCGCGAAGGCGTGGAATTGGAGCGCTCGACGCTGGCGGGCTGGGTCGGCGGCGCGAGCCGAACGCTCCAACCGCTGGTGGAGGCGGTGCGGCGGCACGTGCTGGCGGCCAGCCGCATCCACGGCGACGACACGCCGGTTCCGGTGCTCGATCCGGGGCGCGGCAAGACCAAGACGGGCCGCCTGTGGACCTACGTGCGCGACGAGCGGCCGACGGGGGGCGAGGCGCCGGCGGCGTCGTGGTTCGCCTATTCGCCCGACCGCACGGGCGAGCGCCCGCGGGCCCATCTGGCGGGGTTTGGCGGCACGCTGCACGCCGACGCTTATCCCGGCTTCAACGGCGTCTATGAGCAAGGCAAGGTGCGCGAGGCGGCCTGTTGGGCGCACGTGCGGCGCAAGTTTTTCGACATTGAGCAGGCTCACTCGTCAAAGGTCGCCGCCGAGGCGCTGGCGCGCATCGGCGAGCTTTATGGAATCGAAAAAGAGATCCGCGGCAGCCCGGCCAAGGCGCGTCGGCGCGAACGGCAGGCGCGCGCGAAGCCCCTGCTGGAGGCGTTGCACGCGTGGCTTTACGAGGCGCTGGCCGGGCTGTCGAAGAAGTCCGAGACGGCGAAGGCGATCCGGTATGCGCTGGGACGCTGGCCGGCCTTGACGCGATACGTCGACGACGGCGAGCTCGAGATCGACAATAACGCGGCGGAACGAGCCTTGCGGGCGGTGGCCCTGGGCAGGAAGAATTACCTGTTTGCAGGCTCGGACGCGGGCGGCGAGCGCGCGGCTGCG
>CAZZPH010000487.1:1511-1774 GCA_964655725.1 uncultured Hyphomicrobium sp. | reverse complement strand
CAAGCGCAGCCAGTTGATCCTCGGCCTTGCGCTGACGGTCCTGCTTGGTGCGCTGTTCACCGTGCTGCAGGTAATCGAATACGGTCATGCGGCATTCTCGTTCGGCGGTCACGCCTATGGCTCGACGTTCTTCATGGCGACGGGCTTCCACGGCGCACACGTCGTCATCGGAACGATCTTCCTGCTCGTGTGCCTGTTCCGCGCGATGAAGGGGCACTTCACGCCCAAGCAGCACTTCGGTTTCGAGGCGGCCGCCTGGTACT
>CAZZPH010000487.1:0-1501 GCA_964655725.1 uncultured Hyphomicrobium sp. | reverse complement strand
TCGTCGACGTCGTGTGGCTGTTCCTGTTCGCCGCCATCTATGTGTGGGGCGCCGGCGCCAATCCGGGCGTGCACTGACACGGCAACCGGCTCGCGTTTGTGCCAGCGTGGCGCAGACGACATGGGATACCATCGGACGGGGCGGTCTTCTGGCCGCCCCTCTGGCTTTTTGGAACGGTGCCAGCGGGAGCGAGGTGCTGTTCACAGCCAGACGCGCTGAGGCTGCCAGGGAGGTTGCGGCATGACATCATCGGCTGATGCATCCACGATGAGGTGTGCTCTGCTGGCGCGCTGTCCGCGGTGTGGCGAGGGAGCGCTGTTCCATCAGGTTCTGGTCGTCAAGGAACAATGCGCGGCGTGCGATCTCGATTATGCGTTCATCGATACCGGTGATGGACCGGCGGTGTTTGCCATTTTCATCCTGGGCTTCGTCGTGCTGGGATCGGCGCTGTGGGTCGAGTTTTCGTTCGAACCGCCGATGTGGGTTCATCTCGTTCTGTGGGGATTGGTCACGCCTGTCCTGGCGCTGGTGCTTCTGCGGTTCCTCAAGGCGCTGTTGATCGCACTCCAGTACCGGCACCAGGCCGAGGAAGGCCGGCTGCAAAAGCCGTGAAAGCTGCACACATGTTCGCCCGTCTCTCCCAGTTGCGTCTCATCGTCCCCACTGTGATGGTCGCCGCCATGTTGCCCGCGCTCTTGGCTCTGGGCTTTTGGCAGCTCGACCGTCTGGCCTGGAAGGAAGGTCTGATCGGGGATATCGTCGCGCGCGCCAAGGCGCCCGAAGTGGCGATCGAAACGCTGCTGACGCCGGACGGTGCTTTGCTCAAGCCCGCTTCCGAACTTGAATACACCGCCGTCATGGCGCGCGGGCGCTTCCTGCACGACAAGGAAAGCCATATCTACGCACCTGACCCCCAACGCGGACCCGGCGTTGATATCGTGACGCCCTTCGAACTTGCCAGTTCCGGCCGTGTCCTGCTCGTCAATCGTGGCTACGTTCCCGATGTCAAACGCGATCCGCAAGCCCGCCAGGAGGGGTCGCCGGACGCTGTCATTGAGATTGTGGGACTATTGCGCGCGCCGGGTGAGCCGGGCCGGTTCACACCGCCGCACGACGCCGCCAACGGCCTCTGGTTCTGGCGCGATTTCGACGGGATGATCGGTCATCGTTTTGGGGCCAGCCCGCCGCCGATTTTGCCGCTGTTTTTGGATGCCACCCTGGCTGCTCCAGGTGGATGGCCAGCGGGCGGAGCAACCCGTTTCGACATACCCAATCGCCATTTGGAATATGCCCTGACCTGGTTCGGGCTGGCGATCGCGCTGCTGGCCATCTATGCCATTTATGTTCTGGCACGGATCCGCGGCGAGGAACCGTAAGCGCTACAACTCTGCCCACCTTGCTGGCCGGGGTTGTTCACATCGCCGGCGCACCTTAGAGTCTGCCAAAGTTGGTCGCCATCAGCCATTCAGGTCGCGCGATAGCTCGGCGGACGCGGCCTGAG
>CAZZPH010000486.1:0-1794 GCA_964655725.1 uncultured Hyphomicrobium sp. | reverse complement strand
CGCGATCCTCCGCACCCGCGACGCGCAACTTCACGATCCCCTGGAGGACCTGGAATACGAAGCCCGACAGCCAGCCAGAAACGATCGCCTGGCGCTTATGGTACTTCAGCTGCGTGATGCCCGCTGCAAACGTCACGGCCGCCAGAACGCCAACGATCAAAATGGCAATCAGCGCCAGCCGCGTGTCGTAGTAGAACAGCAGTCCCAGATAGAAGAGCGAGAAGAACGACGTGATGCTGGCTGACAGGATGACGCTGAGGACGGCCGAGCGCATGGACTCGATGCCCGACACACGCTGAGCCAGATCGCCCGACGAATACTGCTTGAAGAACGTTGCGGGCAGTCGCAAGAGCCGGTTCCAGATCGCGCCTTGCAGAAGAACGGTCGAGCGTCCTCCTAGTCGCAGCAGTGCGAGGTTCTGCGTGATGGAGAACGCACTTGCAACGACCGCGGCAAGCAGAAGTCCGAGGCCAACTTGAATGAGAAGATCAAGTTCACGGCCCGGGATCAGTTCATCGATGATGATGCCCGTTGCAATCGGAATGAGGAGGCCGAGGAAACCGATAACGGCACTCGCCAGCACGACGCGCCACAAGTCGGGCCGCAAGGCCGGCCATAAGAAGCGTGCCAGATCGACGAGGCCGGCGACCGTGGGCGGCAAAGCAGGATAGACCGCATAGGCCATCGGAGCGATCTGACGGGCGAGGTCATCGGTGACGGGCACGCGCGCACCGCTTTCCGGTTCACACATGAGATAGCCACCGAGCGGGCGCGCCAGAAGCGCGACGACCGTGCCGGTTTCCGTAACGTCATTCTCGGTCTCATCCGATCGCAGAAGTCCGACCAGATGTCCCTGATCCACCTGCCACCACCCGGGCGGCAACACCACTTGGCGCGCTGTCGTCCCGAGGGCGCGGCAGACCGCTGGAACGTCGCCGATCAGATGGCCCTCGATGGTGCGATCACTGATCGAGAGATCCTGACCTGCAGCCTTGAGCGCGATCAGCGTGGCGTTGGCGGCATGACCGCGCCCCCGGGCGGCTGTAAGATCGTGGCGGCCTTCGTCGACGGCTCCGAGTTGGCGCAGACTGTGGGAAACCTCACGGGCCGTCGTCAGCTTTGAGCGTGAGAGGCGGTCAAGCGCTGCTACCGTTGCGTTCGGTTGCGCTGGTCCCTCTGTCATGCCGATGTCCTCGCGCGCCATTGCTCAGGCCTCGATCAGGTGAGCGTACGGGCCTTGGCTCGTCATGAGCGCGTCATGCGTCCCCCGTTCCAGGACGCGGCCGCGTTCCAGAACGATGATCTCGTCGCAATCGCGGATGGTACTCAGGCGGTGTGCGATAATGACGAGTGTGCAGCCGCGCCGTCTCAGGTTCTCCATGATGGCGGCTTCACTGACTGTATCGAGGGCGCTTGTCGCCTCGTCGAGCACGAGGATGCGGGGATTTGTGGTCAGCGCGCGCGCAATTTCGAGACGCTGGCGCTGGCCGCCGGAGAAGTTGCGTCCGCCCTCGGCGATCATGGCGCTGTAGCCGCCGGGGCGCTCAGCGATGACGTCGTGAATCATCGCGTCCTGAGCGGCGGCAATCATGTCCTGCTCGGGGATGGTCTCGTCCCACATCGTGAGGTTCTCGCGCACGGTGCCCTCAAACAGCACGACGTTCTGGTCGACGTAGGCGAGCGAGGATGTGCGCACGTCGGCCCGCCACTCCGGCAACGGCCGCTCATCGAGCAGGGCTTGGCCCGACGTTGGAGCAAAGAGTCCGACGAGCAGCCGGCCCACAGTCGATTTGC
>CAZZPH010000485.1:0-1806 GCA_964655725.1 uncultured Hyphomicrobium sp. | reverse complement strand
GTGTCCTCACGCGCTTGACGCGCTCCGGACGGGGCGCGGCTGGCCGCGGGTCGCCATGCTCCCGAGCCCGAATTTACTCGTGTCGTTCAGATCGCGAAATTGGTCTCATACTGCCGCACGAACTGAACGAATTTCGCGATCACGACACTAGTGCTTGAAGGGATTGAGGCCCCGGCGCTGAGGTTTCTGGCTGGCGGCGATGGCCTTTCGGATGGAGCGGATGCAAACGCCCTGATTGGCGAATGTCATGCCGCTGCGACCCTTAAGGCGGGGCCGGCCCTCGAACTGATTGAAGCCCATGTGGTGAAGCCCAATCACACTCCAGGTCTCGGTTTCAAAGACGGGGCTGCCCGAATTGCCGGGCTCGGTCGGTGCGCGGTAGTGAAGATAAGTGGGATCCTCATCCTTTTCCGTGCGCGGCCCGACATCGACCAGGACACCGTTGGCGCCGGAAAGTGCGCCGACGATCGAGAGCGAAAGAGGCCCGCCCAGAGGATGACCGATCACGCTCACACGCGTGCCCCTGTCGGTATTGGCGGGATCCTCTGCCTGGAGCTTGTGGCCCGGTTCGCACAGCGGCAACGGTTTCAGGTGAGGGGACGTGTCCGTCACTTTCACCAGACAGCAATCATACTGGGACACCGGGGATTGCCAGACCACGGTGGGCTCGAAATTCAGCTCCGATCCCGAGGCCGCCTCGAGCTTGGCGCGCGCACGCTTGGGATGGAGTGCGCTTGGCTCCGCGCCGGGCTTGTCGGGGTCGCTCATGACGTGCGCGTTGGTGAGGAGATAAAGTTCGCTACCGAGTGACTGGCACAGATCGCTGCCCCGGACGAGAAAACCGGTGCCGACCGTGTTGCCGGTGGACGCGTCGCAGATCCCCACGACACTCGCCGCGCGCGCGACAACCGTTTGCAGGTCGGCAAGTTTGATGTAATTGCCGCCCGCAACCATTGTCTCGGTGTAGTGGTAGGCTGGCGAGGCTGCGAAGCGGCCCAAAGACGCGAGATCATTGCCCGGCAATGTAAACTTTGCTTCATCCTGACCGATCTGGGCGGCCTTCAAGACAGCGAGGATCGCACCCGCGCTCGCCTGGCCCGGCTGGATGCGCCAGACCTGCTCCAGCTGCCGCAGCGTGCTGCCGAGCTTGAAGGCATCGATCCCCTTGAAATTCGCAAAGGCGCCGAAATGAGCGGCGGCCGCTTCGTAGTTCTTGAGAGCGAGTTGAGCTTCGCCAGCCGACGCGATCGCCCAAGGGTCGTTTGCGGCAGCAATCCGTGGCTCAAGTGCCGCGACCAGGCGCTGCGCAATATCTTCGGGCTCCATCTTCGTTGGGTTGGCGATCTTCTGGCCATCCGAGCGCGCGAGCATCAGGAGGGCCACGATATTGCCACCGTGCCAGAAATATTCACCGGGGGTGTCGGGATTATAGATCGCCGCATAATGAGCGACGGCCTGTTCCAGGTAAGGCCGGAAGTCGTTACGGACCGAAGATGGGGTGTGCGGGCTCGTCACATGATCGACGTAGACCTGCTTGTAGGCACGCGCCATGATGCCATGCGCTTCGGTGCGGTCGAACTGAGCAACATCCGGCTGTCGCAAGACCTTCTCCAGCAAGGCAATGCCGGCGTGCATCTGGCCTGAGTCGATGAGAGCCTGGGCATAGGCACACATGATGCCGCCATCGCCGGGCATGCGCACGAGGCCGCGATCCGCGGTGCGCCCCAGAAGCTCGAACGCGCGCGCCGATTGCAGGGCCTTTAGAACCTCGCGAAGGTTTTCGGCTTCGATCTTGACGGCGGGATT
>CAZZPH010000484.1:0-1818 GCA_964655725.1 uncultured Hyphomicrobium sp. | reverse complement strand
TTTGGCTCTTATCGATGCTGGCGAAAAGGTCGTCGTGCTCGACAACCTGTCGACGGGATTTCGCTGGGCCGTTCCACCCGCGGCCACCCTCGTCACAGGCGATGCCGGCGACCAGGACCTCGTGCGGACCGTCCTGAAAAAATACGCCGTCACAGCCATCATTCACTTTGCCGGATCGATCGTCGTCCCGGAATCTGTCGCTGACCCGCTTGGTTACTACCACAACAACACCGTCAAATCGCGCGCCCTCATGGAGGCGGCTGTCGCGATGGGCATCAAGCATTTCATCTTTTCCTCCACCGCGGCCGTCTACGGCAACCCGATGGACAACCCCGTCGATGAAACGGCTGCTCCCGCGCCTGTCTCTCCCTACGGCTGGTCGAAACTCATGACCGAGATCATGCTGGCCGATACGGCCCGCGCGCATGACCTGCGTTATGTGGCGCTGCGCTACTTCAATGTGGCGGGCGCCGACCCGAAAGGCCGGTCGGGCCAATCGACGCCCCGCGCAACTCATCTCATCAAGGTCGCATGCGAGACAGCACTTGGTCAGCGCAACCAGATGTCGGTCTTTGGTACCGACTACCCGACATCCGACGGCACCTGCATTCGCGACTATATCCACGTCACCGATCTGATCGGCGCGCACATGGCCGCACTCGGCTACCTGCGGGCCGGTGGGACGTCTGACATCTTCAATTGCGGTTATACGAGGGGCTTTTCCGTTCTTCAGGTCATCGATGCGGTGAAGCGCGTCTCGGGCGTTGACTTCGACGTCCAGCTTACCGCGCGGCGCGACGGGGACCCCGCAGCCATCGTGGCCGGCTCGAGGAAAATCCGCGACCGTCTCGGCTGGCAGCCGCACCACGATGATCTCGACGCTATCGTGCGCAACGCCCTCGACTGGGAAGCGCATCTGTCGCGCTTCAAGATGGCATCCTAGGCGAGCGATCCTGAGCGGCTTGCCTTCACAGCAGTTTAGCTCCAGAACCGGCGCCGCAGGATCATCCCGCGGCGCTGGAGCATGTTCCGTCCCATGTCCTACGATCCGAACGCGCGCCGCGACACGCCGCTGGCCTTGAAGCTCCAGGACCGCATCCGGCGCGAAGGGCCGATTGCGGTCGAAGCCTACATGCAGGCCTGCCTGCAGGACCCGGAGCATGGCTATTACGTCACGCAACGGGCGATTGGCCGGCACGGCGATTTCATTACGGCGCCGGAGATCAGCCAGGTTTTCGGCGAGTTGATCGGGCTATGGGCGGCGGTCGTCTGGACACAGATGGGAAGCCCGGAGCGGATCAATCTCGTCGAGCTCGGACCGGGACGTGGGACCTTGATGCACGATGCGCTGCGGGCTGCAAAGCTCGTTCCCGGCTTCGCAAGTGCCATCGGCCTCTACTTCGTCGAATCGAACACGGGCCTGCAACGAATGCAGGCAGACTTGCTGGAAGGCGCACACCCGCAGTGGCTGAAAGAGCTGATGGATGTTTCGCAAACCGTACCACAGGGCTATGCGGTACAGCCGTCTCTACCGATGCTGCCCACGATCGTGATCGCCAACGAATTTCTTGATGCGCTGCCCATTCGTCAGATCGTCCGTCATGATGGCCAATGGTTCGAGCGCACCGTCGATACGGGCGGGGATGGCGCGTTGACGTTTTCGCGCAAGCAAACCCCCGCCCGCGGGGTGGGCGGTCTTGTTGCAACACCTGCCCAAGACGACATTGTCGAGACGGCACCGCCCATCGGAGGCATCACAGTACCTCTCGGCCTGATCGCTGAAAACGCGCCGGTGGCCGCACTCTTCATCGACTATGG
>CAZZPH010000483.1:0-1827 GCA_964655725.1 uncultured Hyphomicrobium sp. | reverse complement strand
CTGTGCGATGTGGCTGACCGGCTTCGACGCGCCGAGCTGTTCGACGGTCTACCTCGACAAGCCGATGCGCAACCACACGCTGATGCAGACCATCGCGCGGGCCAACCGCGTGTTCCCGGGCAAGCACAGTGGCGTGATCGTGGATTACGCCAACGTCTTCGTGTCGCTGGAAAGAGCGCTGGCGATCTACGGGGCGGGCAAGGGTGGCGCGCACCCGGTCAAGGACAAGCAGGCGCTTGTGACGGCACTCTGGGAAGCGGCACAGGCGGCGACGGCCTTCTGCGCGGGGCACGGGGTCGACCTCGCCGCCCTGGAAGCCTTGCCAGTGGGCGGGTTCGAGCGACTCGAGGCCGTGGCAGACGCCATCGACGTCTTGATCACAGAGGCTGCCCGTCGCGAGTTCTTCAGTCACGAGCGGCTGGTGGCGACCCTGTACAAGGCCGTCAAGCCTGATCCGGCGGTGATCGAGTTCGCCGATCGCGTGGCCGCCATAGCCACGTTGGCCATGGCGACCCGGGCCAAGCTCAGCCCCGATCCACCAGACATTTCAGACATCCTCGGCCAGATTGCCGGCCTGTTGGATATGTCCATCACGGGCGTAGCCATCCGTGACGCCGGGCCACCGCCGATAGACCTCTCGAAGATCAACTTCGCGGCACTGGCCGAGCGCTTCAAGCAATCCGAACACAAGAATACGGATCTGGAAGCGCTGAAGGCGGCTATCCGGGTCCGGCTGGAAAGACTGGTACGCTTGAACCATACGCGCGCTGATTTTGCTGAGAAGTTCGAGGCGCTGATCGAAAGCTACAACACGGGCAGCCGCGGCATCGAGGAACTGTTCGAGGAACTGCTGAAGCTCTCCAAGAGCCTCGACGACGAACAAGAACGCCATGTGCGCGAAAACCTGACCGAGGAAGAACTGGCGATCTTCGACATCTTGACTCGTCCGGCGCCAGAGTTGACTACGGAAGAGCGAGATGAAGTCAAGAAGGTCACGCGTGACCTGCTGGCGCGCCTAAAGGAGTTGCTGGTACTCAATTGGCGGCAGAAATCGGCATCACGATCGCAGATCAAGCTTTCGATCGAGGACATGCTCGATGCGGGATTGCCTCGTGCTTACACACCAGCGATATATGAACAGAAATGCACCACGCTGTTCGAGCACGTGTACGAGAGTTATACAGAGCGAAACGTTGGGGTATACGCGGCTTTGGGTTGATTGCCGTGCGCGGACTCGGCTAGGTCGCGTGCGCTAGGAACGAGGGATAGGGCCGGCGACTCGTTTGGCCGTGCTCTAACGACGCGGGCCACGCCGTCACTGGACTGGCAGCCAGGAGCTGTGCGGCGCTTCTGTCCTTCTCAGTGACGCGAGCCACTGACCGTGACGGTTTATCAGGTTCAGCTGGCGCAGGAAAGGGTACCCTTCTAACCCGACGCCGCATCGGCTGTGTAATGTCACGCTTTACACGTGCGGTGCGGGGCTTTACCCTCTTGCGCATGATTCGCAGTTTCCGGCATCCCGGACTGGCGCGCTACTTCCACAAGGGCGAGAAAGCGCGTCTGGCGCCGGCACTGGTCGAGCGGATCCGCCGTGTCCTGTATGCGCTGGATGCCGCAGGCGCCCCAGGCGACATTGACTTGCCCGGGATGAGGTTCCACCCGCTGAGAGGGAAGCCGAAGCGCTACAGTGCTCATGTCAATGGGCCGTGGTGTATTACCTTCGGTTGGGACGGATCCGACGCCTGCGACGTTGACCTGGAGAACTATCACTGAGACCGCCTGATGAGCACGAAAGGATGAGCACGAAAGGATGAGCACGAAAGGATG
>CAZZPH010000482.1:0-1827 GCA_964655725.1 uncultured Hyphomicrobium sp. | reverse complement strand
CCCACAACGCTGCGATCGCGCAAGTCATATGGGGATTGGCAATCTTGCCAATTCATCTGTTCGCGTTTCCTTTCGGTGCCTTTATTCATGCTGCCGTGATCTATGCATTTCCGAGCTTATGGCGACTGGGGGCTCTCCGTCTCAGCTCAGCCCGCGTATTCGTCCTGAGCTATCCGGTAGTGTATATTGTGCTGTCGCTGTTGGCCTATTATGCGCCAGGGTTTCTGTCCGACCGCACGAACAGCGGATTGGAGAATTCACTGGATTATGTTCTGTCCTGGGCAGCGAATGCCGATGGCATGTCAGCCAAGCTATCGACATATAAGGATCAATTCGGTGAATTGACGCGACTTCGCAACCAGTCGCTTGTTTTTGGCTCTCCGCTGTTTCAAGTGGGTAGCTTGAGGTCGAGTTTGCCGGCGACGAGGTAGGTGATCGCCATCAGGTTCTTGAGCGATCGATAGCCGCGCGCCTTGGCCTTGGCGGCCTGGACGAGGGAGTTGATGCCTTCGATCAATCCGTTGGCGATGCGGCTGTCGAACCAGGCGAGGATGCCGTCAGCATGCCGCGTCAGCGTTGCTGCGACGGCCTTCATCGGTTCGAGTCGAGATCGTCTAGCCCAGGAGCACCAGCGATCGAATCCGATCTCGGCCCACTGGCGCGAGCGCTCCTTGTAGATGTCCTGGAAGGCGAGGCGCATGGCCCATGCGCGGCCTGTCTTGAGGTTGGCTTTGGCGAGCGATCCGCGCTCGGCCTTTTGCGCGGCCGAGAGATTGGCGTCGTTCTTGAGCCAGAGGTAGCGACTGCCCTTGAGTTCTGGACGGCTCTTCACCTCGGCGCGACGCACCTTGTCGACAGCCTCGCCGATCAGCTTCATGACGTGGAACTTGTCGAAAGTGATCTCGGCCTCGGTCAGGTTCTCCGTGACGCCGGCGATGTAGGCGCCGCTCATGTCGATGCAGACTTCCTTGATGTGGCTGGCATCGGAGTTGTGCGCATCGACCCAGTCCGCGAACTGCGCAACGGTATTGGCGCCACGGCCCTCGGCGATGAAGACGACCTTCCGCGCATCGATATCGACGAACAGCGTGATGTAGTTGTGCCCGCGCTTGGCGGCGGTCTCGTCGATGGCGACGCGCTTCAACGCCGAGAGATCGAGCTCATCGAGCGCGTCCTCGACGTAATGATGCACGACACGCCAGAGCTTGGTGTCGTGCTCGCCGAGCATGCGGGCCACGGCCGCGACGGGCATGTGGGCGACGAGCGTCATGGCCAGCGCCTCGAACAGCAGCGTGAAGCCGGAACCGGGCCTCGCCCACGGCACCTCGACCTGACGGACGCCGCACTTCGAGCACGTGATGCGCGGTGTCCGCGCGTGCAGGAACGCCTGATGCTGGAAGAAATCGAGATGCCGCCACGTCTTCCTGGTCGTGTCGTGCACCGGGCAGTCGGCGGCCTTGCAGTCGGGGCAGGGAAAACGCCCGCCGGCCTTGAAGTCGATCTCGATATCGAGCCGCTTCTTTTCGCCATCGAAATCGGACGCAGCGACGAACCACGGCGAGTTGATGCCGAGGGCGAGTTGGAAGAGCTGAGTGTCACGCATGGAGGCCGCCAGGGTTGGGATCGATCCTGACACCCAGTGTGCCGCCGCGCCGGCCGACCCTCAAGGACAAGCCCTCACGGGCGGCCGAAATGGCCGTCCTTGACCGCCGCCCGCCCCGTCGGCGTCTCGCTCTGCCATCAGGATCAAGCCGCAGACCGACCAAAACACCCACTCAGTTCAGCGAGGAGGCCTCTTTCTTCCTCGCGTCCTCGAGCGTTTTTGCC
>CAZZPH010000481.1:428-1831 GCA_964655725.1 uncultured Hyphomicrobium sp. | reverse complement strand
CGCCAATTTCCATTTCCGCGGCATCGAGGATGCGCTCGCGGGTGCGCAAGCCGCGCTTGGTTTTGGGCGCGGGGAGGGCGGACGATGAATCTGGGCCTGACATATGGCTTGGCCGGTTAGCGGTGGGCGCGGGCGTTGACGCATCTTGACGGTTCACTCTGGGATAGCTAGCCTAACATGAAACCTGACTCAAGTGTCATGTTCAGGCGCATGTAAGGGAGAAAACCATGTTGAAGACGACCGACAAGTCATGGCGGATGAGGTGCGGCTGGGCGGCACTGTTGACGTTGCAGGCTCTCGTGTTTACGCCGTCGGCGGCCACGGCCAAGGACATCAAGATCTGCCTCATCGCCGGCAAGACTGGCCCCCTCGAGGCCTATGCCAAGCAAACCGAAGCCGGCTTCATGATGGGTCTCGAGTACCTCACCAAGGGCACGATGCAGGTCGGCGCCGACAAGCTCCAGGTCATCGTCAAGGACGACCAGCTTAAGCCCGATCGCGGCAAGACGCTGCTCGAAGAATGCTACGCGGACGACAAGGCAGACATCGCCGTCGGTACCACGGGTTCGCCGATTGCGCTCGCCATGCTGCCGGTGGCCGAGGAGCACAAGAAGGTGCTGATTGTCGAGCCCGCGGTTGCCGATTCGATCACCGGCGCCAAGTGGAACCGCTACATCTTCCGCACCGGTCGCTCGTCCTATCAGGATGCGCTCGCGGCGGCCGCGACTGTTCCAGAGAACGAAGATGTGGCCATCGGCATGCTGGGCCTCGACACGGCTTTCGGTCGCGACGGCGTGAAAGCCTACAAGGAGGCGCTGACGGCGCTGCGTCCGCGCGCGAAGATCGTCGTGGAGGAATACGCGGCGTCTAACACGGCGGATTTCGCGCCTTTCGCCGAGCGCCTCTTCAATGGGCTCAAGGACCAACCCGGCAAGCGTATCATCGGCTTCATCTGGGCAGGACCCCATCCACTCGCGAAGTTCGCCGACATGAAGCCGGAGCGCTTCAACATCACGCTCGCGCCGGGCGGCAACATTCTCCCCGTGATGAACTCCTGGAAGCAGTTCGCCGGCACCGAGGGTGGCATCTACTACTACTACGATTTCCCCAAGAACCAGCTGAATGACTGGCTCAAGGCAGAGTACACGAAGCGCCACAACGCGCCGCCGGATTTCTTCGTCGCCGGTGGCTTCTCGGCTGCGGCGGCAGTCGTCACCGCGCTCACGAAAGCCGGGTCGACCGACACCGAAAAGCTGATCGCGGCCATGGAAGGCATGAGTTTTGAAACGCCGAAAGGCACTATGACCTTCCGCAAGGAGGATCATCAGGCTATGCAGGACATGTTCCACTTCCGCATCAAGAAGGACGCCAAGGATAACGACGTCTTGGAGCTTGTTGCGACG
>CAZZPH010000481.1:0-418 GCA_964655725.1 uncultured Hyphomicrobium sp. | reverse complement strand
CCGCTGCCGATCACCGTGCCGAAGTGAGCGACTGTAACGCTGAGTTCCGGCGGACGCATCAGCGCGCCCGTTGGTCCGGTGTTCGTGAGGCCGCATGTCTCGACCCGTCCTCCAGACGCAAGGCCTGACCATCCGCTTTGGCGGCCACGCCGCGGTCGAAGATGTGTGCTGCGCCTTCTATGCGGGCAGCCTCACGGCGATCGTCGGCCCCAATGGGGCCGGCAAGACGACCTACTTCAATCTCATGTCGGGGCAGCTTCCCGCGACATCCGGCAGCGTACACCTCGACGGCCAGAACGTGACAAGCCTGAGTGCGGCCGAGCGGGCGAAGCGCGGCATCGGCCGAGCCTTTCAGATCACCAATCTGTTCCCAAATCTGAGTGTCGCCGAGAACGTACGCCTCGCCGTGCAGTCCAAG
>CAZZPH010000480.1:0-1834 GCA_964655725.1 uncultured Hyphomicrobium sp. | reverse complement strand
GACATTGTCGAACCCGGCGCGCGTGCCGTCTTCCTGTTCGTCACCATAGGAGGCGCCCGGCCCTGCTTCGCCGATCCACCCGCAATCGGCTTGCGGCGGGACTGTCAGCCCGACGTGCTGCATCGCGTAAAGTACACCCATTGCTACGTGCTTAATGCCATCTTCGTTGCCAGTGACAACGCAGCCGCCGACCTTGCCGTAGAAGCTATACTGCCCCTTGTCGTTTGTCTGGCCTGAATGGGCGTAGAGTTTCTCGATGAATGCCTGCGCGATCGAGCTCTTCTCGCCAAGCCAGATCGGCGTGCCGAGCACAATGATGTCGGCGTCGAACACATCCGGCGAAAGGCTGGGCCATTCATCACGTTTCCACCCGTGTTCCGTCATGTCAGGGTAAACGCCGGGGGCGAGGTGATATTCCGACAGGCGGTGGCGTTTGACCGCGACCTGCTGCGAAGCAAAAATTTCGGCAACGACATCGAGCAAGGTATCGGTATGCGATGGCTCCGAGGGATGCTTGAGCGTCGCGTTGAACAGCACCGCCTTCAGATCCGAAAAATCGCCGCCAGCGCTATCGCAAATTCTCTGTTGGTCGTTGGTCAGCATAAGATGCTCCTTTGCTTCGGTGTTTCCAGCAATTCAGGAGAGTATGGGCTGGCGGTGGCGGTTGTTGCGCAAACAGCAGTGCCGGCTAAAGCCCTTGGTCGAGCCGCAGCTAAGAGCAAACTGCTCCTGAGATTGCGGGTCTAATTGCTCAACCTGAAGGAAAAGCCGCCCTTTGGCTATTTCCTCCCTAGCGTCGCTCCTCGAACAGCTATGACAGGTTATTGGCATCGTGATGACCGCCTTCACCGGCAACGGTCTCTGGCTCGCCCCGTGCTCAATACAAAAGGGGCAGAGGATCCGCGCGTGCGGCCCTGCCCCTTTTCTAACTGATCACGCAGACCTTAAAAGGCGTAAAGCACGCCGGCAGTCGCACGGGTCGAATCGAACGAAATGGTATCGATCCCGGCGCGGAAGCGGATTGGGCTTTCTCCAAGTCCGAATTCAACGCCTGCGCCCACGAGGTAGTCGCCGTCGGTGTCGTCAAGCCCGACCACCGCTGGGAAAACGAGATCGAGTTCCACTTCCTGGTAGCCGCCGCGCACGAACAGCTTGCCGCGCTTGCCGACCCGAACGCCAGCGCGCGCAGCAACACCGTATTCGCTGTCGATCACACCGTCACCGATGTGGAAATTGCCTTCGGCACCGACGAAAAAGATGTCGCCTACCGGCAGATCGACCCCGGCGATGATCCCATAGATCCCACCATCATCATCAGGCAGGCCGATCCCGAGATCGTGGATGCCAGCTGATGCGCCAACGTAGATTTCGGGATTATCGTTAGACTGCGCATGGGCAGCCGACGGAAGGCTGATTGCGGCTGTCGCTGCAAGCATGGTGAATGCTGTTCTTTTCATCTTCTGTTCCTTTTCTATCGGTTGCCATCGGGTGAGTGTCACTGACCCAAAGGGGTCGCACCGCTCGACGTTGCGAGAGATGCGACCCCGACCGGCGGCAGGGGGTTGGGGGGGATGCCACCGGATACTTGGAACGTTCGTTTCAAACTTGATCTCGGTTACACATCAGGGTTCCACGCCCGCGCAGAAAATGCGGGATCAAGCTCGGTGTGGAAGATGTGGTTGGAATAGTTCGAAATCACCTTAGCACTGAGTGCAAGGATGATGCCCAGAATGTGCTTCTCCGCGTATCCAGCATCCAGAAAGGCTTGCGCTTGCTCAGGCGTTGGACTGCCGCGGCTTTCGGTCATCACGTGGGCAAATTCGCGCAGGGCCTC
>CAZZPH010000479.1:0-1838 GCA_964655725.1 uncultured Hyphomicrobium sp. | reverse complement strand
TTGCCGTGGCTGAGCCTGCTCGCCGCCGGCCTTATCGGGTATGCGCTCTATCTGGCGTTCTTCGTGGCCCCACCCGACTACCAGCAGGGTGAGACGGTCAAGATCATGTTCATTCACGTTCCCGCCGCCTGGCTGGCCATGATGGGCTATGCATTGATCGCGGTGTCGAGCTTCGGATATCTCGTGTTCCGCCATCCCCTGGCGGATGTGTCGGCCAAGGCGGCAGCACCGATTGGCGCCGCGTTCACGTTTCTCGCCCTCGTCACTGGATCGCTGTGGGGTAAGCCCATGTGGGGCACCTACTGGGTGTGGGATGCACGGTTGACCTCGGTTCTGATCCTTCTCTTTCTCTACCTCGGTCTCATTGCGTTGCGCTCGGCCATCGAGGAGGAGCAGCTTGCCGGCAAACTTGCCGCGGTGCTCGGTCTGGTAGGCGTCGCCATCCTGCCGATCATCAAATTCTCTGTCGATTGGTGGAACACACTGCATCAGCCAGCCAGCGTGATGCGCCTCGATGGGCCAGCGATTCACCCCGACCTTCTCACACCACTTTTGTGGAGTGCGGCCGGGTTCACCGTCCTGTTTTTTACGCTGCACATGAAGGCGATGCGCAATGACATTTTGCGGCGCCGGGTCAAGGTGCTGACCATGGCCGAGGTGGAGCGCGCGCAGGGCCGGCTGGCTGGAACGGCGGCGGAGTGATGCTGATGATCGATCTTGGTCCGCATGCCGCGTTCATTTGGGCGTCGTACGCAATCTACGCGGGTGTGCTGCTGGCACTCGTCGTCTGGCTCGTTCTGGATGGATTCAGTCTGTCGCGCCGGTTGAGCGACCTGGAGGCGCGGGGCATCACGCGGCGTAGCCAGCAACGTCCTTCGGACAAGGCGGGCTGATCTTGATGGAACGGACTAATAATGCCGGCAATAAACCCCGAACCGATGGTCAAAGCCGCCAATGGCTCTATGTGCCTGTCGCCATCTTCGGCGTGGTCGCTGCGCTGTTTGCCTTTGCCCTGACGTCGGGCGATCCCTCAAAATTGCCATCGGCCTTGATCGGGAAGCCCGTTCCACAGTTCACCTTCGAACCCCTGGCGGGTGTGGAAGGCCAGGGCCCACCGCTGCCAGGGTTTTCAGCCGCCGATCTGGCGGGTGGGCAGGTGACGGTTGTCAATTTCTGGGCGTCGTGGTGTGTGCCTTGTGTGGAGGAGCATCCCCTTCTGGTCGAGCTCTCAGAGAAGGAAGGCATCAAGGTCTTCGGCGTGAACTACAAAGATCAGCCCGACGCGGCGCGCCGTTTTCTCAGCCGGTACGGCAATCCCTTTGCCGCGCTCGGCACCGACAGCAATGGTCGCGGTGCGATCGAGTGGGGCGTCTACGGGATGCCGGAAACTTTCGTCGTGAAGGGTGACGGCAAGATCGCCTACAAGCACGTCGGGCCCATGACACGCGCCAGTCTGGCCGAAAAGATCTTGCCGGCAATCCGCGCAGCAGCCACCGCGCCGCCATCTCCACGCGCCGCTCAGCCGTGAACCACCGCGGGGCAGCGTCTGCGCAAATTCTGACATTCCCTCAAAGTGGGAAAAAGTCGCCGCGCGAGTGACTGAGGACCGAGAGCGTCCCGGACTTGATGTCGAAATGCGCTCCGTGCAGATCGAGCCTGCCTTTTTGCTCGCGCTCCTGAACGAAGGGGAACGTCCTCAAGTTCTTGATCGACGTCTTGATACCTTCCTTCTCGAGTGCTTGGAGCCTTTGGGCATCTGTGCTCGTTTGATGAGCGGCGAGCACGGTCAGGCGGGCCTCGTCCAGCATCGACATCCAGCGCGAAATGAACAGGGCCTC
>CAZZPH010000478.1:0-1839 GCA_964655725.1 uncultured Hyphomicrobium sp. | reverse complement strand
GACCGCGCGGTCCCCGGTGGCAGGCCGCTGGGATCGTGCGGGCCGGGCGGCGCCGATGCCTCTGGAGATGTGGGACCATGGGCGCCGGTCACAGCAAGTCCTCCTCAAGGCCCTCGGTCGAACCGCCCTCCATGGCGAGAATGCTGAGGTCATCCTCCTCGCTCGACCAGCCTGCCCATTCTGCAACGGGCAACCCGGCCTGATCCAGCAGGCCCTGCCCGCCAGCGAACACGCCAATCAGAAGCGATGCCGCGAGGATCGCCGGCTCGCGCCATGATATCGCACGCGACGCCTTGCGCGGTGCAGGCTTGCCCGCAGGGAACGCGACGATGGTCGCCTCCCCAGCCCCAAGACTTGGATTTCCGGTGCTGACCGACGACGCGCCCGATGACTCCTCCATTGCGGCCAGCCGGGCAAAAAGACCAGCGCTGGCGGATCTCACATCGCGCTCGCCCGCCACAGGCGCAAACCCGAGAACCTGATCCAGCGCGCGGGCCTCCTCCAGGAGCCGGGCGGCCTCAGTGCTTTGCGTTGTCAGCGATACCAGCTGCTCGCGCGCGGACTCGGGCCAACGGGCCGGGTCTGCGCCATAGGCGTCGAGCACGCCGCGCAACTCCTCCAGACCTGTCTCTTCTAGTGCCATGTCATGCATCCTCGATGCCCGCAGGCTCCATCGGGAGCCCAATCGCAGTGTCTTACCATTCCAACTCCCTGTCGGGTATCAGCGAGCGCCACTCGTCATGAAGAATGCCTTTCAGCGTTCGCCGGGCGCGCGCCAGCAACGATTCCACCGCCCCCTCGGACAATCCCATGATACTGGCGATCTCATTCATGCTGAGACCCTCGTAGTGGAACAGGGTCAGGGCGATGCGCTGGCGTTCGGCAAGCTGGCCCAGAGCCTCTCCCACACGCGCGGTGAGGTCTGTTTCCTGCAGGGCCGTGAGCTGACCGGCGGGCTCGGCGACTTCGGGCAGCTCATCCTTAAGCTCCAGGCGCCCCCGCACCCGGAGCCGATCGATGGCAATGTTGGTTGCGACGCGGCGCAGCCAAGGCCGCAAGCCCCCCGGACCGGGCTCGAGCGTGGGGCTGGACGTCCATAACCTCAAAAATGCTTCCTGCGCGACATCCTCAGCATCGGCCGGGTCCCGCAGAAGACGCCGCGCCAGGTTCAACAGCGCGGGCATGTGGCGATCGGCAAGACTTCGGAACGCCGCCTGATCGCGTGCGCGCACGCGGCCGAGAAGCAGCGCATCCTCCCCGTCCACATCCGCTTGCGGCTCCTTTGAGCGGGCCGTCGTCACCGGAGTGTCGCCATGCACAACCGCCATGAACCCGTCACACGCGCGCCGCAGGTCCGGCGCGCGGTCTACTCTTGCAGCAAACGCGCCGGCCGCGCCAGCCCTAACGTTCCGCCCACGCCATGCGGACTTCGGGGGCGAGATCTGCCGCAGTGATCTTTCCGTCGCGATCGAGATCAAGACGGGCAAAGCGTGCGCGGTCATCGGCGTTGAACTCCTCGATCGTAACCTTCCCGTCGCCGTCGAGATCCAGCCTGCGCATCGCTTTGCGCTTGAGATATTCGGTCTGCTCCACCCGCACGGCCTGCAGCTCCGCCGCATCGATCTTGCCGTCGTTGTTGCGGTCGAGATAGCCGAACATTCCGCTGATTTGCGCAAGACTGCGCGGCGAGAAGCGGCCCGCACCCCGCTCTGCCACCTTCGTTCGCGCGGCAGGCGATGACAGCATGCGGTCGAATTCGACCCGGCTGATACTGCCATCCTTGTCCTCGTCGAGGCTCCGCAGCAGCCGCTCGCGCCGGGTCAGCGCATAGGTTCTCAC
>CAZZPH010000477.1:0-1858 GCA_964655725.1 uncultured Hyphomicrobium sp. | reverse complement strand
AAGACATGAAGCACGCCCGCAAGGGCGCCCACGCCGATGCCGATTGAGGACGGGTGATGACCATTTCCATTAGGCCTCTGGAACCGTCCGATTACCCCCGCTGGCAGGAGCTGTGGCGGGACTACCAGGACTTCTACGACGTGCAGTTTCCCCACGACGTCACGGCCACCACCTGGGCACGGCTCATCGACCCGGCCGAGCCTGTCCACGGACTTGCGGCGACCGATGGGAGCAAGCTGACCGGCTTTGCGCATTTTGTGTTTCATCGCACAACGTGGCTGACGTCCGACACCTGCTACCTGCAAGATCTTTACGTCGAACCGGCAGAGCGCGGTCGCGGTGCGGCGCGTGCGCTGATCGCGGGAATTTACGCGCGTGCAGATGAACAGGGCGCAGGCCAGGTTTATTGGCTGACCCACGAGACGAATACGGCGGCGCGGCGGCTTTACGATCAGGTCGCCACGTGCGGCGGATTCATCTCCTACGAGCGTTTCGTGGAGACTGGCCCCGATGCCTAGCCCATCCGCACCGACCGGATTGATACTGGCCGGAGGGCAGTCACGCCGCATGGCGCCCGCCTTCGCAGAGGGGAGCGGCGACAAGGGCCTGCTCGACGTCTCCGGCAAATCCATGCTCGCTCACGTTATCGATCGCCTGCGCCCGCAGGTGGGCGCGATGGTGATCAACGCCAACGGTGATCCAGCGCGGTTTTCTGGCTTCGGACTACCCGTCGCCGCCGACACCGTCGGGGGATATGCAGGACCGCTGGCCGGCATCCTCGCCGGACTGCGCTGGTCGGCCGTCAATGCGCCGGGCGCCACCCACGTTCTCAGCGTATCGTCAGATGCACCATTCCTACCCCCGGATCTCGCCGACCGCCTGCTCGCAGCGATCACCTCGCGACCCGGGGCGCCGAACGGACACAAGACCTTGCCCATCGCCATCGCCAGATCGGGCGGAGAGTTGCATCCCGTTATCGGCCTGTGGCCCGTCGCACTTGCCGACGATCTGGAGGATGCATTGCAGTCAGGAACCCGCAAGGTACTGGCCTGGACGGACCGGCACGGCACCCTGGCCGCGGACTTTCCCTTTACCGTGATCAACGGCCGCTCCATCGACCCCTTTTTCAATGCCAACACGCCCGAGGAACTGGCGATCGCCCGTGACCTCATTGGCGCATCGAAGTGAGATCATGCTAAAAGGCCCATCCATGACCCCAGCCCCGGCCCGCCACACCTGCAAATCTCCCGTCATCGGCATTGCCGGCTGGAAGAAGTCCGGCAAGACGACGCTGGCGGTCCGGCTCATCGAGGAGTTCACGCGGCGCGGGCTCAAGGTCGCCAGCGTGAAACACGCCCACCACGAATTCCAGGTCGACGACGGGGCGACCGACAGCGCGCGCCACCGGCGCGCCGGTGCGGGAGAAGTGGCGCTGGTGGGGGCCAAGAGGTGGGCGATCGTTCATGAGCTGCCAGATGAGCCGGAGCCCACGCTGGAGGAAGTCCTCTCCTGGCTCTCACCCGCCGACCTCGTCATCGTGGAAGGCTACAAGTTCGCGCCAATCCCCAAGATCGAGGCCCGCCGCACCCAACAGCTCGACAAGCGCCCGCTCACCGGGCGCGACTGCGGGATCATCGCAATCGCTGCCGATCATGCCGTGACGAATGAGACCGTTCCCGTTTTCGCACTCGACGACATCGGCGCCATTGCGGACTTCATCGAGACCGCCATCCTCAAATCTGCTGATCGGGTTGGCCAAGCGGCTCCCGCTCAGGCTCATAGCTCCCCGTCCCGCGATTGATGGCAGCCGGCCCTACTCGGCCGCGTCCTTGGCAGCGCTCGACCGGGCGGAGGGGAA
>CAZZPH010000476.1:0-1860 GCA_964655725.1 uncultured Hyphomicrobium sp. | reverse complement strand
GGCGCGTCAGGTAGTAGACATTGGGATCAAACATTGGCGTTCCGGTCAGCAAAGTGACGAACTGGCGGATCTGCTCGATGTTCCAGCAGAAAACGATGCCGAGGATCAAGCCGGCAAGTGTACCGACGACACCGATGGATGCCCCGGTTATCAAAAACACCCGCATAACGGACCCTTTGCTCGCACCCATCGTGCGCAGCACGGCGATGTCGCGCCCTTTATCCTTCACGAGCATCATCATCCCCGAAATGATGTTCAGAGCAGCAACCAGAATGATGAGTGAGAGAATGATAAACATCACGTTGCGCTCCACCTCCAGCACGGTGAAGAACGTTTCATTCTTCTGCCGCCAGTCGGTGACATTGATCGTTTCGCCACCTGCCGCCATGATGGCCGCGGCATAGGCGTCGACCTTTTCGGGATCGTCGACGATCACCTCCAGAACGTCGACCTCTCCTGCCTTGTTGAAGTAGCGTTGTGACTCCACCAGCGGCATGAAAATCATCGTCTTGTCGTATTCCGACATGCCAAGTTCGAATACCGCAGCAATCGTATAGGGCTTGGAACGCGGCGCTGTCCCGAACGGCGTTGCCGCCCCGCGCGGTGAGACCAGCGTCAAACTATCTCCGACATTGACGTAGAGCGATTTTGCCAGCCGCATGCCAATGGCAATACCCTGTCCCTCGTCGAATCCGTCGAGCGTTCCGAAGCGGACATTTTCGGCGACGAGCGGCAGCGATTTGATGTCCTTCTCCGCAATGCCCCGCACCAGCCCGCCGAGTGCTTGCGCACTGGAGGAGACCATGACCTGGCCTTCCACCAGCGGAATGGCATGGGTGACGCCGGGCACGCCCGCCACGACGCCGGACTTCTCCAGATAATCGGTAAATGGTTCCCCGATCTTGTAGACGACAACATGGCCGTTGAGGCCGAGGATCTTGGCGAAGAGATCCTTGCGAAAGCCATTCATCACAGCCATCACGATGATAAGCGTCGCGACGCCTAACATAATGCCGAGGAACGAAAAGCCGGCGATGACGGAGATGAAGCCCTCCTTGCGCCGGGCGCGCAGATAGCGTCCGGCCAGAAGCCACTCAAAGGGCGCAAAGGGCCAGGTATCACGCTCGGTGGTCATCGTCCCTCCCGGTCGGCACCTAAGGCCATGAATTGTGACACTGCTGTCATTGCATCCCCCGAGGCACCGCCTCCCATCGTGGCTTGGCAGCCCTGTGTGGCGCGGTCAAGACCTCGACTTGCGGTGCCGGGGGCCTGTTATGGATTTTGACCCGGGACCGCGAAGAATAACGGGATATCGGAGACACCAGGCGCTGTCTCGACTGAGATGATGAAATCTCTGATGTACCGGCACAATCCACGGGTGCGCCGCTGAAAATCGGCCACGAACGATTCGCGATAGGGTCGCCCATCCCCGCCAACACGCAAGCCGGGGATGAGCATGCGAGGGCCCGGTTCAATACGCCCGGCCGATCAGCACGAATTCTTTCGCAGGCGCTCCTGTGAACAGGCACGCCCTGCCGTCGATCGGCGGCTGTTCCAGCGGAGCATTGCGGATCGTGAGCCGCAAGGCCTTCAGCTGGTCGGCGGCCGCATCAAGTGCCTGTCCTTCCGGTCTCGACCACGCCACCAGCGCCCAGCCCTTAAACTCCCCGTCGTCATCCTCCCCCGCACCTTCGCCGAAATACGACTTGAGGTCGCCGAATGAGGCAATATTCGACACGATGTTGGTTTGGAGCCGGGCCTTAGCCTCGGCGAACAACGACGCCTGGATCTCTTCCAGAAGCGCCACGGCACCAGCGACAAATTCGGCAACCACCGCCCCGATCAGCGCAAGGCCGCCGG
>CAZZPH010000475.1:0-1864 GCA_964655725.1 uncultured Hyphomicrobium sp. | reverse complement strand
TCGACGAGGCCAAGCAGAAGGCCCAGGAAGCCTACGAGAAGGCGAAGGAAGCCGTTGCTCCGACAATCGAGAAGGCCAAGGAAGCCGTCCAGGGCGCCGTCGACGCAGCCAAGGAAACGGCTGAGCCCGGGCCAGCGCCGGCCACACCTGATGCGCCCGCACCTGCAACACCTGCGCCTGCAACGCCCTGATCCGGCGGTGCAGCGCCCGGGTGGCGCACCATCTCACTCCGGCACGCGAATTGCTCGCCGCGTCTCCATCACGGGACGCGGCGAACTTTTTCGCGCGCGGGATGTCCGGTTCACTTGCCCCCCAGGTTGTCTGAGACAACATGACGTTCCATCCGTGTCGAGACGCAGCATCGTCCCGATCCATCAAACAGAGAGCGAGTGCACGATGAGCAAGGCCGTGATCCTCGATACAGGCGGCGGATTCGACCGCGTCAAACTCGGATCGCGCGAGGCCGCCCCACCCGGCCCTGGCGAGATCACCGTGCGCATCCACGGATCCTCGCTCAACTATCACGACTACATCGTCGTCAGCGGCAAATGGGGTCCGAAAGAGCCGCGCATTCCGATGTCCGACGGCGGTGGCGTCGTCACGGCCACCGGTGCAGGTGTCACAGAGTTCGCCCCCGGCGATGCCGTCGTGAGCACGTTCTTTCCCACTTGGATCGACGGCGCGCCATTTCTTGAAAATTTTGCCACCGTTCCCGGAGACGGCGTGGATGGATTCGCGCGCGAGACCGTGACCGCGCCCGCAACGTCGTTCACCCGCGCCCCCAAAGGCTGGAGCCATGCCGAGGCAGCCACCCTGACGACGGCTGCCCTGACGGCCTGGCGTGCGCTGTTCGTCGATGACCGCCTCAAACCCGGCGACACGGTCCTGGTCCAGGGGACGGGCGGCGTCTCCATTTTCGCGCTTCAGTTCGCCCGCATGGCCGGCGCGCGCGTCATCGCAACCTCATCGAGCGACGCCAAACTCGAGCGCTTGAAGGCACTCGGCGCCGCGCACGTCATCAATTACCGGACCGATCCCGCCTGGGGCGAGACGGCGCGCGCGCTGACCGGCGGGCGCGGCGTTGATCATGTCATCGATGTGGGTGGCCCCGACACGATCGCACAATCGATGGCCGCCGCGCGCGTTGCCGGCCACATCTCGCTGATCGGAATTCTAAGTGGCCTGGAAGGCCCGCTGCCCATCATTCCCGTGCTCGTCAAGCAGGTGCGCCTACAGGGCGTATTGGTGGGAAGCCGCGCCCACCAGATTGAGATGATCCGCGCCATCGACCAGAGTGGCATTCGCCCGGTGATCGACAGGTCCTTCCCGCTCGAGGACATCGTCGCCGCATTCAAGCATCAGGAATCCAACGCCCACTTCGGCAAGATCTGCCTGGAGTTCTAGGTCCGCGCACCGCTACAGATGTTATCACCTGCCCCTAACCGAGGCAGCGGATGATGTGGTCGCGCAGCTTGGCGGCGGGGGGCCGCAATCGCGCTCCTGCGAGAAGCGCGATCTCGGTGTCCTTGAGGTCGGGGAGCGGCGCGCCGTCGATCACGTGCAAACCCTGCGGCACCATCTCCTTGGGCAAAACTGTGATCCCAAGGCCGGCGCGCACGGCGGCGATCGAGCCCGCCAGGGACGCGCACGTATAGGCGACACGCCAAGGCCGGCGCACCCGGGTCAGGGCGTCCGTCGCGCGTTTGCGATAGACGCAAGGCTCGGGCGAGACGACCAGCGGCAGCACGCCGTCCGCATCCCCATCGCCGTGATGGCCCGCGACCCACACCAGCGGTTCGCGCCAAACCCGAACCCCGCCCGCTCCCGCTGATCGCTCGCGCTTGACCAGCACCAGATCGAATTT
>CAZZPH010000474.1:0-1874 GCA_964655725.1 uncultured Hyphomicrobium sp. | reverse complement strand
TCTCGCGCACCTGGGTAACCAAACTGTCTCCGCTCAAGCGCCGCAAGTACTCGTGAATCCCGATGAGGACGAAGGCCCACGCGCGGGGCGAGGTGAACTCCGCCGCCGATGGCAGCGCTAGGAGCCCGTCCGAGAATCAGCAGTAGAGCCAAGAAACAAGAAGGAGCGATAATGTTTGCGTGAGGAAGAGCTACCGCGCCTACCAGCCCGAGCAAGCGCTGCTGCTGCCGCCGGACCTGCGGGACTGGGTTCCAGCCGAGCACCTGGTCTGGTTCGTCTCCGATCTGGTCGACGCGCTCGATCTGACGGCGATCGAAGCCTACTACGAGGCCGAAACGCGGGGGCAGCCGCCGTATCATCCGCGGCTGATGGTGAAGCTGCTCGTCTATGGCTATTGCCAGGGCGTGCGCTCGTCGCGCAAGATTGCGCAACGGCTCGACGAAGACGTCGCCTTCCGCGCCCTGGCGGCGGGAAACCGGCCGGATTTCCGCACTATTTCGGACTTTCGCAAGATCCATCTGGGGACGCTGGAAGGGCTATTCGAGCAGGTGTTGCGGCTGGCGCTGGATAGCGGGGCGCTGAAGCTGGGACGAGTGGCGCTGGACGGCACGAAGATGAAAGCCAACGCCTCGAAACACAAGGCGATGAGCTGGAAGCGGATGCGCGAGACGGAGAAGCGTTTGCGGCGCGAGGCGCGTGAGATTCTGGCGGCGGCCGAGCAAGCCGACACGGAAGAGGACGCGCGCTGGGGCGAGGCGCGCGGCGACGAGCTGCCCGCGGAGTTGGCGCGGCGCGAGAGCCGGTTGGCGCGCATCCGGGAGGCCAAGAAAGCGCTGACGGAGCGGGCGCGAGAGCGTGCGGCAGCCGCCGGCGAGCCGGAAGAGGAAGCGCAAAAGGCCAAGCCGCAGGACAAAGATCAGTACAACTTCACGGACCCGGAATCGCGGATTATGAAGGCGGGCGGGGGTTTCGAGCAGGCCTACAACGCGCAGGCGGCGGTGGAGCCGGACTGTCAGTTGATCGTAGGGCAGACGCTGACGAACGAGCCGAACGACAAGCGACAGCTCGAGCCGCTGGTGGAAGCGGTGGAGCGGCAGGCGGGCCAGCGGCCGACGGAAGTGTTGGCCGACAGCGGCTACTGTTCGGAGAAGAATCTGGAGTATTTGGCGTCGGAGGCTGAGCCGGCGAATGCGGTCGAGGCGTGGGTGGCGGTGGAGAAGACGAAGCGCAACGCAGAGCCTGTGGCGGCGCCGCGGGGACGTCCGCCGGCGGGGCTGAGCCTGGTGGAGCGAATGCGGCGGAAGCTGCGGACGAAGGCGGGCAAGAAGGTTTACGCGCGGCGCAAGGCGATCGTCGAGCCGGTGTTTGGACAGATCAAACAGGCGCGGGGAATACGGCAGTTTCTGTTGCGCGGGATGGAGAAAGCGCGGGGCGAATGGGCGCTGATCTGCACGACGCACAATATTTTGAAGCTGCACCGGCTGGTGACGGCCTGAAAAGGGGTTGGAAGGGGCGGAAAGGTCTCGATTCCGCTCGAAACGGCGCCCGCGAGCGAAGGTTTTCGGCGGATTCGGCCCGGCCGCGAGCTCGCGGCCGGTTTCTGCCTCCGGGCGTTGAGCTGGCGGTCGGATTACGCCCTGATTGGCGGGTTCATACTCGGACGGACTCCTAGTCTTCGTCCGGTCTTCGTATCGTCACAGTTGTAAACAGGCTCGCTCGCGACGTCGTCGTGCTGCTATGCTCTACGCATAATTAACCGGCGCCTTAAGCGCCCTGAAGGAGCTGAAGCAGCAATGCCGACTGTCGCTGAAATCGCCAACGATCTCGTCTCCATGTGCTCGAAAGGGCAATTCATGGAGGTCATCGAGAAGCAC
>CAZZPH010000473.1:0-1902 GCA_964655725.1 uncultured Hyphomicrobium sp. | reverse complement strand
ATCATCGTCGATACGCCCGACGCTCTCCTCGTCGCCGACAAGTCGCGATCGCAGGATGTCTCCAAAATTGTCGCCACGCTGAAGCGCTCCAATCGCAAAGAGCAGGAGCAGCACCTGCGCAATTACCGTCCTTGGGGGTTCTTCGAGACCCTCAACATCGGCACGCGCTTTCAAGTCAAGCTTCTACACGTCAAGCCGGGTGGCAAACTGTCGATGCAGATGCACCACCATCGCTCCGAGCACTGGATCGTGGTCCAGGGCACGGCGAAGGTCGTGATTGGGGACATGGAACGCCTCGTGCGCGAGAACGAGAGCGTCTACATCTTCGCTACGCAATGGCACCGCCTGGAAAATCCCGGCAAGGTTCCCCTCGAACTGATTGAGGTTCAGATCGGAACGTATCTCGGCGAAGATGACATCGTGCGCACCGATGACGTCTATCACCGCGCGCCGGAAGAGACGAAATAGTTCAAAACAAGCGGTGCCGCAGCAGTGTGCCGGACATCGGCCCGGCACAGTCGTACTTGCGGAATGACGGGGTGAAATGCGCGGCGATGCGCATCGCCACCAAAGGCTGACGCACATCGCCGCTGCGGCGCAGTCCGGTACGCGGAACAAGAACCCGGCGCGCTCACGGCCCATTGAACCGCGAATTGGTTTCCAAGCTGCAAATGCAATCGAAATTTCTGCGATCGGCAGTACGCAGCGCGCAAAACGCGACCTCTACTTGGACCCGCCGGTCCCTGATCCCCGCTTGCGCAACAGCACACCAACCAGCGGTACCGTCAGGCGGTGAGGGAGCACCCTCAATGCATAAGGCGCAAAGCCTGTCAGAAAGCCTGGCCCGATGACACGCCGGCCCAGCCGATAGCCACGCACGGCCGCGCCCGCGATGCGTTGGGCGGACGCTGCCGGCACCAGCCGCCGGTAGAGCGCATCCTGAGCGCCCATGCGCGCATGGAAACGAGTTTCAACAGGACCTGGAACGGACACCGCGATCCGCACGCCGCGGCCTTTGACTTCCTCGGCCACCGCTTCGCTGAGTGAAATGAGGTAGGATTTGCTGGCGTAGTAAGCCGCCTGATGAGGGCCTGGCACATAACCGCCGAGGGAGGCGACGTTGAGAACGCCCCCCTGCGCGCGCAACAGCATTTCAGGCAGCATGTGCCGCATCAGCCGGGTCGCCGCCGTCACGTTGAGCGTGATCAGCTTATCCAGCGCTTGGCTATCGTGATCGATGAAACGCCCCCCGAGGCCGATCCCCGCGTTGTTGACGAGGATATCGCAATAGAGCCCGTTGGCGTTCAAGAACGATTGAAGCTCGCCTGGAGCGTCCGCGCGTGTCAGATCAAGGCTCATGACGTAAACCCGCACTGCATGCCGCTCCCCGATCTCGCGGGATGCGCGGTCAAGCCGGCTCTCGTTTCGCGCGACCAGAACGATGGTCCGTCCCAGGGCCGCGAAGCGTTCGGCGATGGTGCGTCCGATCCCCTCGCTCCCTCCCGTCACCACAACGGCAGCAGACCGGGCGCGTGCGGCGTCCACGGCAGCGGGCTCGGGACGAGCGTAGCGCGCGATCCAGATCGAGACGATGCGTTCCAGGTGGCCGATCATGGTGCAACCCGATGGAGAGTGGAGCGCGCCATCTAAAGCGCGGTTCAGCGCGCCGGCCCCGTGCGGGACGTACGGATCTCCGGCACAAGGATCTCGCCCTCCTCACCTGGGTCGTCAGGCTGGATAGGTAGAACAGCGATCGGCACTGAGCCGTCGCCACCCTGGCGAAGCTCGCCCTCGCGGGCAATCGCCGGTGCAGATTTACGGTCTGGCGCTGCGCCGCGCTTAGAGCGTGAGGTCGTCTTTCCTCCACGCAGAGCGGAAGGCTCACTCCGCCAATCGTCGTCG
>CAZZPH010000472.1:0-1906 GCA_964655725.1 uncultured Hyphomicrobium sp. | reverse complement strand
ACGGATCAGGCGTTCGGCGTTGCGCGAGGGGCACAGTTTGCGACGTTTTTCTGACTTAGGCTGGAATTCTCCCGGCTGGAACAGGGTGCGTTCAGAGGACTTGTCAATACCCACTCCGCGGTCCCATGATCCTGGGGTTCAATCGCTCGTTCTTATTGTGATGCCCCTGCCCACTCCGGATGGCTGATTTGACTGCTTCCCCCAGCGCCGCCGCGCCGCCTGCTTCTGCACCGCCCGCCGCCGCACCGCCCTCAGGCCCGCCGCTCACCGCCGACCGGCTTTCGCTCACACGCGGGTTCGCCGATTGGCTCATCACGCACAACACCTCCCTCGCCTTCACATCCTACCAGTCGGGCCGCGTCTATCTCGTCGGCGCGGATGCCCAGCGCCGCGTGGCGATCCTGGAGATCATCACCGGCCGCGCCATGGGGCTGTGGGCCGACGACCAGCGCTTCGTTGTCGCCGCGCTCAATCAGGTGTGGCGCTATGAAAACATCCTGCAGCCGGGCCAGGTGCTTGAGGGAAAAGACCGCCACTTCATCGCCCGCGAGGCCCGCACCACAGGCGATCTCGACATTCACGACATCGCCATCGACGGCGACGGCCGCATCGTGTTCGTCAACACGTTGTTCTCATGTCTGGCCACGCTGTCTGAGCGCCATTCCTTCAAGCCGATCTGGAAACCGCCCTTCATCTCTCGGCTCGCAGCCGAGGACCGCTGTCACCTGAACGGCATGGCGATGCGCGATGGCCGCCCCGCCTTCGTCACGGCAACGAGCCGCTCGGACGCCGTCAACGGCTGGCGCGCGCGGCGGGGCGAGGGCGGGTGCGTGATCGACGTGGCCTCCGGCGAGAGCGTGACCGAGAAATTGTCCATGCCGCATTCTCCGCGCTGGCACGACGGCCGATTGTGGGTGCAGGATTCGGGCTCGGGGTATCTCGGCACCGTGGATCTGGCGTCCGGCACGTTCGAGCGCGTGGTGTTCTGCCCTGGGTTCCTGCGCGGGCTCGCCTTTCACAAGCATTTTGCGCTCGTCGGTTTATCCTTGCCGCGCGACGGCTCGTTCTCGGGGCTCGCCCTCGATGGAGAACTGAAAAAGCGCGATGCCGATCCATGGTGCGGCGTGCAGATCATCGACCTTCGCACGGGCGACATCGTGGAATGGCTGCGCTTCGAGGCGGGCGTGACCGAGATGTTCGACGTCGCCGTGCTGCCCGGCGTGCGCAATCCCGGCGCCACCGCTCCGAGCGCACCGGAGCTGTCGAAGCTCTTATCGATCGAAGGAGAGTAGCGAATGCGGAGTGGCGTGCTTGGAGACGTCAGAACGGCGGCGGCGGCAGCGATGCTCGGCATGCTGGCGCTTGCCGGTGCCGCACCCGCTCTCGCCGAAGAAGGCGAGGCGGCACCCGCACCCGCGGCCGCGCAGCAGCCCGCCGCCAACTGGGCTGTCCCCTGCGATGGTCAGGCCGGCGCCATCGACTGCCGCGTCGTGCAGACCTTGATGGTGAAGGGCACACGCCAGATCTTGCTTGCCGTCACCGTGCGCCGCCCCGACAAGGCGGCGGACCCCGCGATGCTCGTCCGCCTGCCGCACGGGCTTTATCTGCCCGCGGGCGTGACCTTGCAGATCGACGAGGGCAAGCCAGAGGCCCATGTCGTCCAGACCTGCGACAACCGCGGATGCTACGCGGGCCTGCCAATCCCCAAGGCGATGCTGGCCGCCCTCTCGAAAGGCCAGAAGCTGAGCGTTGTCGTGCAGGACACCAACAAGCGCGCGATCACGATGACGATGGGACTGCAAGGCTTCGCGGACGCCTTCGCCAAGCTGCCGTAAAGGCTGCGGGGGGCGCGGGGCGCGCGGTTTCGTTTGAAAATGGTAGCGGGACCCGGACTTGAACCGGGGAC
>CAZZPH010000471.1:0-1932 GCA_964655725.1 uncultured Hyphomicrobium sp. | reverse complement strand
CGTCGAGGAGAAGGGCGCGCTTGCCGTTGCCCATCTGCAGCGTATTGCCGGTGCCCGTTCCCACGAACACGTCATAGCTCTGCGCGTAGCCCGCCAGTGCGAAGCTCTTGTTGAAGCCCGCCCCACCCGGATCGCCTTTGATTCGCGTGTGGCCCGAGGCCCACGTTGCGTCGGCGGAGAAGAGAAACGTGACGCCGCTGCTGCCGCCGAACAGAATGTCGCGACCAAGACCGCCGAACAGAGTGTCACGTCCTCCGTTGCCATAAATGGCTTCGTTGGCGCTCGTGCCATTTATGGTCTGGGCCGCCGTGGTTCCGTTGACGACTGTGAGCCCGGCAAGATTGTAGGACATGCACGCTCCCCTGTGCGGTCGGTAAAATATGCCGCATATCTTGGGGCAGTAACCTCAACTCGCGGTTTCCGGGCGCGCAGAAAGTCATGTGTGAAGTACCTTCGGCGCGTTCCATCTCGGGACTGTGCGCACGCAAGGCGTCTGTCATGGTTTATGACGTGTTGAGGCGTGTTCCAACAGCACGCGCATGGTCGTGGTCTGCGAACCACGGCGCTGACATCCGGTCGTGCTGACTTGCGCTTTAGGATTGTTCCCGCATCAGATCCGGCGCACGAAGCTGTCGACGACACGCTTGCGTCCGCTGGTCTTGAACTCGATGGTGAGCTTATTGCCATCCACCTCGCACACGAGCCCCTCGCCGAACTTCTGATGCACGACACGGTCGCCTGTCGAGAAGCCGCAGGCCTCTTGTGTCGAGGATGCCACGATCTGGCCTTCTATAACGGGAGGTGAGGACGGGCGCTGGCGTTGCCGGGGCGGGCTTCCCGCCTCGGAGCGTTCGTGGGCAGCGCCTTGGGACTGAGCGCGTTGCCAGCCCGGTGTCGCATAGCTGGACCGGAAACCTGCGGTGCCCTCGTCAAAGCGGCTCTTGCCGTATCCACCCAAGCCATAGAGTGCGCCGGGATCGGAGTATGCGCCGCCGAAGGGGCTCTTGGCGGGCGCGACCTCGACATGGGCCGCGGGCAATTCGTCAACGAAGCGCGAAGGCGTTGCGGACTGGTAGAGGCCGCGCAGCCGGCGATTCTGGGCGAAGGAGATGTTGGATCTCGTGCGAGCCCGCGTGATGCCGACGTAGGCGAGCCGCCGCTCTTCCTCCAGACCGGCATTGCCTTGCTCGTCGAGGGCGCGCTGGTGCGGAAACAGACCCTCTTCCCATCCCGGCAGGAAGACGGTGTCGAATTCGAGCCCCTTGGCGGCGTGGAGCGTCATCAGGGACACGCGATCGCCATCCTCACCCTTGTCGGCATCCATCACAAGCGAGACGTGCTCGAGGAATCCGGCCAGTGTGTCGAAATCGTGCATGAATCGCACGAGCTCTTTGAGGTTGTCGAGCCGGCTCTGAGCCTGCGGGCTCTTGTCGGCCTGCCACATCGCGGTGTAGCCCGATTCATCGAGAATGAGCTCGGCGAGCTCGGTATGGTGCAATTCGCCGATCTGACTGCGCCAGCGGTCGAAGGAGGCAATGAGGTCAGCAAGCGATTTGCGGGCCTTGGGCGCCAGTTCTTCGGTGGTGGCCATTTCGCGGGCCGCCTCGAAGACGGGAATGCGGCGGGCCCGGGCCAGCTCATGAACGCGCTTGACCGACGTATCGCCGAGCCCGCGCTTGGGCGTATTGACGATGCGCTCGAATTTCAGATCGTTGGCGGGGTTGGAGGTCACCTCCAGGTAAGCGATCGCGTCTTTGATCTCCTGGCGTTCGTAAAAGCGCGGGCCGCCGATGACCCTGTAAGGCAGAGCGATGGTGATGAAGCGATCTTCGATTGCGCGCATCTGTGCCGATGCCCTGACCAGCACGGCGAACTCATTCAGCCGGTGACCGGTCTTTGCCAGGGCTTCGATCCCATCGGCGATTGTGCGGG
>CAZZPH010000470.1:0-1932 GCA_964655725.1 uncultured Hyphomicrobium sp. | reverse complement strand
AGTGGCGCCATTCGTCGCTCACCGACCCGGGATTGCTCTCGTAGCGCTCCTGGAGTGCCTCGATGTAGGGGGCATTCGCCCCATCGAGAAATGCGGTCCTCAAAAACTGTTCGTTGCGGGCTTGGCGTGTCATGGGAAATCCAGCTTCCGGCCGTTGGGGTGCAACGCTTGCTGCTGTCACTTCGGGACCCGACGCCCCGATGTTGCGGTGCAGCGATCCGAACTTAGTACGTTTCAGTCAAACTTTTAAGTCCGTCGAAAGTTGAGCACTGTGGTCGCGTCTCCCCAAAGCCATACGTGCCGCCGAGCCGCAGGGTTGCAGACAGAGGGAGGGGCCCGACGCTGCGAACGGGCCACCTGATGACGCAGCACGGCTTCGCCCCAAACTTGCCAATACCGGGACAGCAGCCGCCGCGGCATGGTTCAAGCCTTGAGGGCGGCGAGCAGTGTCGTTCCTAGGGCCGCTGGGCTTTCTGCCATGGCAATTCCAGCGGCACGCATCGCCTCGATCTTGTCCTCCGCCCGGCCCTTGCCGCCCGAGATGATGGCTCCAGCATGACCCATCCGGCGCCCTGGTGGTGCGGAGGCCCCCGCGATGAACCCGGCCATCGGCTTGCGCCGACCTTTGCGCGCCTCCGCCATGAGATATTCGGCCGCCTCTTCTTCCGCCGCGCCGCCGATCTCTCCGATCATGATGATGGATTGTGTGGCGGGATCGCTGAGAAACTGGTCGAGCACGTCGATGAATTCGGTGCCCTTGACCGGATCACCACCAATTCCGACCGCCGTTGTCTGGCCCAGGCCCGCATCTGTCGTCTGCTTGACGGCCTCGTAGGTCAGTGTTCCCGACCGGGAGACGACGCCCACCGAGCCTTTCATGAAGATGTTGCCGGGCATGATGCCGATTTTGCACTGGCCGGGGGTGAGGACACCGGGACAATTCGGCCCGACGAGGCGCGAACGCGATCCAGAGAGCGCACGCTTGACCCGCACCATATCCAGCACGGGAACGCCCTCAGTGATGCACACGATCAGCGGCATCTCCGCGTCGATCGCTTCCAGGATGGCGTCGGCCGCAAACGGTGGCGGAACATAAATCGCGCTCGCGGTGGCCCCCGTCGCCTTGCGCGCCTCATGGACCGTGTCGAACATCGGAACATCGGCGAGCTCGGGATCGGGATGGCGTGTTCCGCCCTTGCCCGGCGTCACCCCGCCCGCGATCCGCGTGCCATATGCCTTGGCCTGCTTGGTATGGAATGTGCCCTGAGCGCCGGTGATGCCCTGGCAGATGGTGATGGTCGTTTGATCGACGAGGATGGACATCGGTCAGGCTGCCTTCTTGAGTTCGTTCGTGATTTTGTGGGCCGCATCGGCCAGATCGTCGGCTGGAATGATGTTGAGGCCAGAGGTCGCGAGGATCTGCTTGCCCAGCTCCACATTGGTGCCTTCCAGACGCACCACCAGCGGCACGGTGATGGCCATCTCCCGCGCCGCGGCGATCACACCTTCTGCGATGATGTCGCAACGCATGATTCCGCCGAAGATGTTGACCAGAATGCCCTCGACCGCAGGATCGGCCAAAATCAACTTGAAAGCCTCCTGCACCTTCTCCTTGGAGGCACCCCCGCCCACGTCCAGGAAGTTCGCAGGCTCCGCACCATAGAGCTTGATGATGTCCATCGTGGCCATGGCAAGGCCCGCACCGTTGACGAGACAGCCGATGTTGCCGTCGAGCTTGATGAAGGCGAGATCGTGCTTGGAGGCCTCGATCTCGCTGGGCTCCTCCTCGGAGAGATCGCGCAGCGCGACAATCTCCGGGTGACGGAATAGCGCGTTGGAATCGAAGTTCATCTTGCCGTCGAGGGCGATCAGATGCGCGTCCTCGGTGACGACCAACGGATTGATCTCCAGAAGGCTCATGTCCTTATCGAG
>CAZZPH010000469.1:0-1937 GCA_964655725.1 uncultured Hyphomicrobium sp. | reverse complement strand
GTCTCCGCAGCGGATGCCGCAGGATCAGCGGCAGCATCGGATGCCTCGGGCGCCACGGCAGAGGGATCGGTCGCAGCGTCGGGTGTCTCCGCAGCGGATGCCGCAGGATCAGCGGCAGCATCGGATGCCTCGGGCGCCAATGCGGCGGGGGCCGCATCTTCCCCGGCTTTGACTGCCGCGCTTGACGGATCGACCGCAGCGGCGGCGGCCGCGATGGCCGCTTTCACATCCTCGACGGTCTTCTCGGCAATCGAGAGCTTGGATTGCGTATCGGCCAGCGTTGCGTCGACGGCTTGCTTGGCCTGGGTTACGTCAGCAAGCTGACCGCGCGTTTCCTCGAGCGACCGCTCCAGCATTGTCTTGACGCGCGTGAGTTCCACAAGCTCGCCGCGCGTGGATTCGAGCGCGGAATAGCTCCACAGCCCGCCGCCCACGCCGCAGACGGCGGCAATGGCCAGCAACGGATTGCGCAGGGAGCCCATGACGCCCTGCTCAGGCGGCGATGATTCCGCCCGGCGCTCGATGGCGCGGTCGCGAAGCGTCTCGTCAGGCCGGTCGTTACCCTCTGCTTCATCCCCGATCGCAGCGCGATCTGCCTGTACCGTCTCGGAAGCTTCTTCTGGCGAAGCGGCCTCGCCGGAGTGAGGCGTCGCAACGGAAACGTCCGTTGTGGCACTGGCCTCGGGCTCAGATGGAAGAGCGGCTTCGGGTGACGACCCGATGTCGTCACTCGCAGGGGCGGCCTTCGCCTCTGCGTCGTCCGTGGCGGCTTTGCCGGGCTCCTGAGACTCTGCCGCTGCAGTCTCATCGCCCTCGGTTCGGTCCTCGCCGTTGGGGCTCTTCCACCGGGGAGGAGACACGATATTGTTTGGTTCCGCCATGACGCAACTCCCGCTGATACTGCTGCTCGCCCATTGCGATGGGCCTGTCGCTCCTCAACCAGCCACGCCCTAAGACGGCACGCAGCGGGGCCGCAAAGGGCCCGGCCATACGTTCACGGCCCATGACGGACCATCGAACGGCCACACCCCGGCGTCAAAGGACGATCCGGCATCGCACTGTCCGACGATACCCGACACGCGCGCTCATGGCACATCGCGATGAGCACTATAGACCCACAGAGTAGCGTGTACAGTAAATATGACGCTATGAGACGTCCATTTCCGAAACGCTTGGCGTGACCCGGCAGATCCAGACCCGGTGCCGCTTCACCACATGCTTATGGCGGGTTCATGACCCCCGGCACATTTTTTCCGCCCCGGGATGATTGCCCCCGCCCTGCCCTCCTGCGGACGCCACGGCGCGCGCCTCAATGCGCTCCTCGGGCTTCTCCCGAGGACCCAAGGTGCAACGGGCTCGGAAGAACGGTGGTGCGCGCTGCAAATCCAGCACCTCATGTTCGCATTACACGCCGCTGCCGGATGGGTCCTCGGCAGACGGCGTCACGCCTTTTGACGGCTTCACCGATTGTTCTGCTCCAGGCAGCGCAGGATAAAGATCGCTCCACCGCGGATTGTCACGCTCGATCAGATTGATCTTCCAGTCGCGCACGTAGTGCTTGATCGTCTTCTCCTTCTGAATCGCGGCGTTGATGTCGTCGAAAATTTCGTACCAAACTAACAGGTGAACCTTGTGCCGCTTCGTGAACGCTGAACCCGTGCCGGCGCGGTGCTGTTCGATGCGCGTCAGAATGCTGTTCGTCACGCCAACATAGAGCGTCCCCCGCGGACGGCTCGCGAGGATGTAGACGAAGTACATGCGCCGGTCGTGATCAGCCATAGCGGCATTGAATGTGCGGCAAGATGGGTCCTCGGGACAAGCCCGAGGATGACAGAGGTGGGAAGGTGAGAGCGGGCCACTCGCCATCAACGCCGCCTCATCCACCGGCAAGACCGCCGCAAGTGCTCTGGCATCTCACGCACCGTCCCGCCACCCCA
>CAZZPH010000468.1:0-1949 GCA_964655725.1 uncultured Hyphomicrobium sp. | reverse complement strand
CCGAGGCGTCAAGCCCGCGCGCGCCGGATGCCGTGTTCCAATCCGGCGTTCCCGTGCTCGGCATCTGCTACGGCCAGCAGACGATGGCCGAGCAGCTCGGCGGAAAGGTCGAAAGCGGGCACCATCGCGAGTTCGGGCGATCGATGCTCAATATCGGCAAAGCGAGCGCCCTGTTCGACGGAGTATGGCAGCCGGGTGAGCGCCATCAGGTGTGGATGAGCCACGGCGATCGCGTCACGCGCCTGCCCGACGGCTTTGAGGTCATCGCCACCAGCGAGAACGCGCCCTATGCCGCCGTCGCCGACGAGACGCGAGGCTACTACGGCGTGCAGTTCCATCCGGAAGTTGTCCACACGCCCGATGGCGCAAAACTGATCTCGAGCTTCCTGCATCGGGTCGCGGGCCTCACATCCGACTGGACGATGGCTGCCTACCGGCGAGAGATGATCGCGAAGATCAAGACCCAGGTCGGCGGCGGTCGCGTCATCTGCGGACTGTCGGGCGGCGTGGATAGCGCGGTGGCCGCCGTTCTCATCCACGAGGCGATCGGAGACCAGCTCACCTGCGTCTTCGTCGATCACGGTCTGATGCGCCTCAATGAAGCCTCTGAGGTCGTGGGGCTCTTCCGCGACCATTACAATATCCCGCTCGTGCATGTGGATGCATCGGCGCTGTTCCTCGATGCGCTCCACGGCGTCAGCGATCCAGAAGACAAACGCAAAACGATCGGGCGGCTCTTCATCGATGTCTTCGAACAAGAAGCGCGCAAGATTGGTGGGGCTGAGTTCCTCGCTCAAGGCACACTCTACCCCGACGTGATCGAAAGCGTCTCCTTCACCGGCGGACCGTCAGTCACGATCAAATCGCACCACAACGTGGGCGGACTACCCGAGCGCATGAACATGAAGCTCGTGGAGCCCCTTCGGGAACTGTTCAAGGACGAGGTGCGCGCACTCGGCCGCGAGTTGGGGCTGCCGGAAGCATTCGTGAAGCGCCACCCCTTCCCGGGTCCGGGGCTCGCCATCCGCATCCCCGGTGCGGTAAGCCCGGACAAGCTCGATATTCTGCGCAAAGCCGATGCCATCTACCTGGAGGAGATCCGCAGCGCCGGCCTGTACGACGCGATCTGGCAGGCGTTCGCGGTGCTGCTTCCCGTGCGTACGGTCGGTGTCATGGGGGACGGGCGCACGTACGATCACGTGCTGGGCTTGCGTGCGGTGACGTCTGTGGACGGCATGACGGCGGATTTCTTCCCCTTCGACATGGGGCTGCTCGGCCGCATCGCGACCCGTATCATCAACGAGGTCAAAGGCGTCAACCGCGTCGTTTACGACGTGACGTCCAAGCCCCCCGGCACCATCGAGTGGGAATAAGACGCCGGGCGGTCCTCAAAACGGCTGCCGTCGCCTCCGGCATAGTCTTTGGTCGAGCATGGCCGGATGGACATCACTCTGTCTATTCTTTGGGGAATAGAGCTATTGTGCGCTCGTTTGGCGCAGGGAGAACGTGTCGTGCCGCCCGCGCAACATTGAACTTGGAGTTGCAGCAATGGGGGATCTCGATCTCTTCGAGCCGGGAACCCAGGTCTTCACCGGCGTCGTGCGCTCCTGGACGGGTGCGTTCGGGGAACTCGTCACGGACAGCGGTCTGTCAGTCATCTTCGTCGTCCAGGACCGCCCCCAACCCCTGGTCGGAGAACGCATCACCATCAGTGCCCGGCGTTACCGGCCGATCTACCACGCCGCGACCGTGACGCGCGCCTGACGGTCGGGCGGGGAGCGCCAAGCTGTGTGTGCAGCGCCTTGACTTCGCCGCCTGCTCCCCCCTTATTCAATGGGTGTCAGTTGGCCGGACGGCCGCTGCCGGGCGGGGCGTTATGGCCCATCAATCGTCCTGGTGGAGGAAAGTCCGGGCTCCATGGAAACAGGATGGCGGTTAACGGCCGCCGG
>CAZZPH010000467.1:0-1950 GCA_964655725.1 uncultured Hyphomicrobium sp. | reverse complement strand
TGAACCGCACTGGGTTTGCCGGAGGGCGGATTGCTTGAGTTCTACGCTGCCATTTTGACGTTCTCAAGGGCCGCGTAGTAGTTTGCTTCCGCCTCTGCAGGCGGGATATTGCCGATCGGTTCCAGCAGGCGCTGATGGTTGAACCAATCGACCCATTCGAGGGTCTTGTATTCCACGGCCTCGAACGATTTCCATGGCCCGAGCCGGTGAATGACTTCCGTCTTGAACAGCCCTATGACGCTCTCGGCGAGCGCATTGTCATAGCTGTCGCCGACGCTGCCGACAGACGGCTCGATCCCGGCCTCAGCCAGCCGCTCGGTGTATCGGATGCTGACATATTGCGAGCCGCGGTCCGAATGATGAACGAGGCTCTCGGTTGGCCGGCGGGCGTGCAGCGCCTGCTCCAGTGCATCGAGAACGAACGCGGCGGTTGGGTTCCTGTTGACTCGCCAGCCCACGATGCGGCGGGCGTAGACGTCGATGACGAAAGCGACATAGACGAAGCCGCCCCAGGTGCTCACATATGTGAAGTCCGAGACCCAGAGCTTGTTCGGCGCAGGGGCATGGAAGTGGCGATTGACGAGGTCGAACGGGCACGCTGCCGCCTTGTCCGGAACGGTTGTTCTGACGGCCTTGCCGCGCACGACGCCTTCCAACCCCAGTCTCCTCATTAATCGGGCGACGCGATCCCGGCCGAGTGAAAAGCCTTCGCGATTGAGCTGCAGCCACACCTTGCGCGCGCCATAGACGCCGAAATTGGCGGCATGGACACGGGCAATCTCCTTGCACAGCCGCTCGTCCTCCTTCTCCCGTTTCGAGCGAAAGCCAGGGTCGGCCTTGCAGCGCGCGTGTTGATACCAGGTGGAAGGGGCGATCCGCAGAACCCTGCAGATCGGCTCGACCCCGTACATGCCGACGTTGGCCTCCATGAAGGCCGTCACTTCCGAAACGGGCGGTCGAGCTCCGCCTGGGCGAAATAAGCGCTTGCCTTGCGCAGGATCTCGTTGGCCTGGCGCAGTTCGCGAACTTCACGCTCCAGCGCCTTCATCTTCTCCGCCATCTCGCTCGGCACGCCGGGGCGCTTGCCAGCGTTGATCTCCGCCTTCTTGACCCAGTCGTTCAGCGTCTGCGGCACGCAACCGATCTTGCCCGCGATCGACTCGATCGCCGCCCAGCGCGAGGAATGTTCGTGTTCGTGATTGAGCACCAGCCGGACGGCTCGATCGCGGACTTCAGGTGAAAATTTGTTCGTTGTCTTGCTCATGGTGGCTCTACCTTCTCAGGAGTTGAGCCCTCCGGCAAACCCAGTGCGGTTCACACCGTTGTCGGCGGTGTGGATGATCTCCTGCCACTCGCCTCGAAACTTGTCTTTCCAGGCACGGTGCCACTCGGTTTCTGACTCCCACCAGCGATCGCAGTGTCTGATCGCTTTGTGCGCCCAGTGCCATACCTTGCGTTCCCCGCACTTGGCGATGAGCTCAGAGCCACAAGTCGGGCATTGCCCGACCGTACGGGGTGTGGGTGCACTGCGCTCTCCATTGACCAAAGCGAACTTCATGAACTCATCATAAGTTCATCATTTGTTCCTGAAAAGGGGCTTTGTTTTCTATCCTAGCTATACAAGGGCGGTAGATTTACAGGAGCAATTCCATTGATGCTTGACGGAGGCGCCGTCAGAGGGTCAACCTTGACAACGACCGTGGCTAGACGCTGTTATCTCCTGCATAGGAAAGAGGGGCGATTATGAGTGAATTTGATCAGCAGCCGTTTAGCGATGCGGAATTTGCCGCGAATCCTGAACAGCGGTGTCCTGTCATTTTGTTGCTTGATACATCCTACTCGATGAGTGGAGCACCGATTGCTGAATTGAATGAAGGGCTGGCGACATTGCGTCAGGAACTCATGAACGATCCCATGGCGGCAAAGCGTGTAGAACTGGCCGTCGTTACT
>CAZZPH010000466.1:0-1961 GCA_964655725.1 uncultured Hyphomicrobium sp. | reverse complement strand
CCCAGCCCGAACGGGGAGCTGCATCTGGGTCATGCCCTATCGGCGCTGACCGGGTACGATCTGGCTCAGCGCTCAGGAGGACGCTTCCTCATTCGAATCGAGGACATCGATACAGGTCGCTCCCGGCAAGACCATGTTCATCAGATCCTCGAAGACCTTGCCTGGCTCGGCATCACCTGGGAAGAACCTGTTCTGCGCCAATCAACCCGGTTCGAGGCCTATCGATTGGCGGCCGATGATCTGCTTCAGCGCGGCCTCCTTTATCCTTGCCTTGCCACGCGCAGCGAGATTGCTGCCGCAACGGGTGCGGTGTCCGAAGCCGATCCCGACGGCATTCCGATTTATCCGGGGCTTTACGCCAACCCGCCGGATGCCCTGACCTTGCAACGCATGGCGAACGGGGAGCCCTACGCGCTGCGGATCGACATGAGTCGCGCGATGAGCGAGGTGCAGCACCTGCTCAATGGCCGCCCGCTGACGTTCACCGAACTCGATGAGGATGGAAACGCGCGTATCGTGGCCGCCCAACCCGCGCGGTGGGGCGATGCCGTGATCATCCGTAAGGATATTCCGGCAAGCTACCATCTGGCCGTCGTCATCGATGACGCCTTCCAAGGGGTCACGCATGTCACCCGGGGCATGGATCTCTTCACAGCAACGGATCTGCAGCGGCTGTTGCAGGTTCTCTTGGGGCTGCCGGCGCCCGTCTATCACCACCATCGCCTGCTTCTGGACCATGACGGCCGCAAGCTTTCCAAGAGCGCCGGTGCTGAGACATTGCGCGGCTTGCGCGAAGGGGGTCTTAGTGTCGAGCAGATCCGGAAATGGATCAGTGGGCGAACGTGACGTTTACCGGTGGGATCATGGATTGAGATGCGCAACAAATCCATATGGTACACCAGGGTGTTAACGGATAGAGTTCGCTGATCTGAGTGCGGGGCAGCTGCCGTGAAGAAATCGCACAAACCTAAATCCGGCACGCGTAAGCGGCGCCAGCGCCACAATGGCGCTTCGCGAGCTTCGACAGCCGTGCCGCGGGCCTCTGCACCACCCAAGAAGGGCCGGCCGAGTAAAACGGAGACGGCACTCAGAGCGGGTCCGGCGCCTAAGGCACCGCGCCCGGTGTCCGTTCCGGTCCCGCGGCCGGTCCGCAACGTCACGAGGCGAAAAAAGGTTCCAGGGCTCTTGGCCCGCACGGCGGCTTGGGCGCGAAGCGTCGATCGCATGGACGCGGCGATGGCTGCCCTTCCTGTTCTTCTGGTCGTCCTGACGGTTGCCAGCGCAAACTGGACAGTCGATGTGCGACGGCATGCGGCCGCAGGATCGGGGTCAAGTCCGGGGCTTCAGATCGCGGAGGGCTCGCGAAGGGCTCTGACTGGGTTGCCGAGGCAGGCTGTGGCTGCGCGGCATGTCGAACTTCCGGCCTCGGGTCTGCAGCCCGCCCAAGTATCGCCCCCCATCTCGCGTGCATCTCCCCTCGATGTCTCGCCGTCGCGCGCCGTTTCCGATTTGCCGGCCGAGGTCGTTCCGGCTGTCGAACCCGTGCCCGGTATGATCGTTACTGAGCGCCCGGGCGCGCCATGGCTTGGACTGCCGATGGCGGAGACGGCTGTTATTGCGGTGCCCCGTGTGGACGATGTGCCCGCGCTTCCTGCACTCAGTGTACCCGGCAAGGCTCTCAATCCGGTACCTGACCAGAGCGTGGGCGTGATTGCGGCCGCCCGGCACGATCCTCAAACCATTGCACGAGTGACAGAGCGGGGTACGCTGCCGGAACGTGTGATGCCCGGCCCCGTGCTTTCTGCACTCTCTCCAAGCGATACCGAGCGATCTCACTCGGAATTTCCCGGCCAGTGTGTGGCACCGCCGCCCAAGTCGCGCCCCCGGCTGGATGGGCGCGAGATCGCCGCCCAGGGACCGGATGCGTTTGGGCTTGCATTGGCGCAGGCGGCGCGTGACCA
>CAZZPH010000465.1:0-1967 GCA_964655725.1 uncultured Hyphomicrobium sp. | reverse complement strand
TTGAGCGCGATCCCGCTGTCGCTCTCGATGCCGCTTGCCGCTCCCACTCATGACAACCGCGCGGTCGCTCCGTTTCTCTGGGGGCTCCTCCCCGACAATGACGACACGCTCAATCAATGGGGTAGGCAGTTCGGGGTGAGCCCGCGCAGTCCATTCGCGCTGATCACCCATGTCTGCACGACGACAACTACGATGGGCGCCTGACGACAACTAGGATGACTGGTTGGGAAGGCGGCTGATTCGATCTCCCCCGTTGGCGGGGGATGTCAATGTCGGGTTGCCATATCTCGGACCGGCAGGTCTGGCGCTACATGGACGAACGCAAGGCAGGCGCGACCCAGGCGGTCGCCGCCGCGAAGGCCGACATCAGCGAGAGCACGGGGCGCCGCATCGAGCGTGGTCGCCCGTTGGTGAGCCAACGCCCCATCCGGCAGTATCGGACGCGGGTCGATCCGTTCCAGGAGGTCTGGCGCGGCGACGTCGTGCCGATCCTGGAGCGGTCGCCGGGGATGCGGGCGACAACGCTCCTCGCCGAGCTGCAGCGGCTTCATCCGGGCCGGTTTCCCGATCGCCTGCTGCGCACCTTGCAGCGCCACGTCGCGCATTGGCGCGCGACCGAAGGCCCCGAACGAGAGTTGATCTTCCGCCAGTTGCATCCGCCGGGACGGCAAGCACTGTCGGACTTCACGCACGCCGACACCTTCGCCGTGACGCTCGGCGGCCAACCGTTCAAGCACATGTTGTATCACTTCTGGCTCGCGTTCTCGGGCTGGCAGCACGTCCGCGTCATCCAGGGCGGCGAGAGCTTCACGGCGCTGACCGAAGGCTTGCAGGATGCACTCTGGCAGCTCGGCGGAGTGCCGCGCGAGCATCGCACCGACCGGTTGTCGGCGGCCTATCGCAATCTCGATCCGGCGGCCGAGCCCGACGACGACGCGGCCAAGGGCTATGCCGTCTTCTGCAAGCACTACGGCATGGACCCGACCCGCAACAACAACGGCGTCGCCCACGAGAACGGCAGCGTCGAAGCCGCTCACGGCCACCTCAAGACCTCGATCAAGGAAGCGCTGGAGCTGCGCGGCTCCAACGACTTTGCCGATCTCGCCGCCTATCAGGCGTTCGTCGCCGAGCTGGTCGCGCGGCGTAACGCGCGTCGCGCCGATGCCGTCGCCGTGGAGATCGCAGCGCTGGCTCCACTCCCGCGCCATCGTACCACCGACTTCTCGGTCGCAACCGTCACCGTCATGCGCTCCGGCACGATCACCGTGCGTGGCGTGCTCTACACCGTGCCCTCGCGGCTCGTTGGCACGCGCCTGAAGCTGCACATCACCGACAGCCGCATCGTCGGCTATCTCGGCACCACTCCGGTGCTCGACATCGAGCGTAGTTGGCGGCGCGACGGCGACAAGGCCGTCCGCCGCGTCGACTATCGCCATCTGATCGGCAGCCTCGTGAAGAAGCCACAGGCGTTCCGTAACTCGGTGTTCAAGGAAGACCTCTTTCCGCGCGCCGTGTTCCGCCGGGCCTGGGAGGTTCTCGACCACAAGCTCGAGCCGCGCAAAGCCTGCCGTGTCTACGTCGGCCTCCTTCATCTGGCCGCCATGCACGCCGCCGAGGAGGCGCTCAGCTCCCACCTCGAACACGTCCTCGACAGCGGCCAGATTCCCGACCTGGAGATCGCGCGTGCCGCCGTCGCGCCGGTTCCCAATGTCGTGCCTGCGCTCAACGTGCCGCCGCCCGACCTCAAAGCCTACGACAGCCTGCTCGCCAATGCGCCGAATCCAGCAACGCCCCTGGAGATCAACTGATGACCGATGCCGCCAAGCTGCCGATGATGCTCACCGAACTCAGGATGCCGACTATCGGCCGGCTCTGGCAGGACATTGGCGCCACCTCTGATCGCGAAGGCTGGGGCGCGGCCCGCTTCCTCGCCGCGCTCTGCGAGCACGAGATCGCCGAACGCTCCC
>CAZZPH010000464.1:0-1980 GCA_964655725.1 uncultured Hyphomicrobium sp. | reverse complement strand
TGCGTCTTGACGTGCGCGGGCGGATTGGTCTCCATGAACTCGCCGCCGCCCGTGATGTCTGACGTTCGTCGACCTTAAGATCATGACCATGTCTTACATCCAAACGTTATCGATGATAGCGTTGGTCATTGCAGCGGCGATTGTCGCCGTCCTAGAATTTCGCGAGCTCTTCATCGGGTGGTACTCGGATTCGCTTCCAAGGTTAAATTTGTCAAACTACATAATCGGTGGCTCACAAATCGCCCTTTGTATCGCGGTTGCACTACTAACGCTCTCTAGATTCGCATTTCGGACTTGAGTCGAATGCTAACCAGACGAAAGTTTCTCGGATCATGTCGGCAACATTAAATTATGCCACCTCAAGGAATCAATCACACGTTTGAGTGCTTACTCTGAGTTCTCGGCGTTCTCTGCGTTTCAAAATGCCCCACACAAATTGATCAAGCATCAACGATCCGATACAATACGTTAATTCGTCGATCAGGAGGTGACCGTATCATCCCGGCTACATGGTCGACGAACAAGGCGATGAACCGAAGTGCTCGAAGAGGCGCTTCCTGATGGCAGCGTCTCTCGCTCGCACTCGGTTATCGCAAACGATATGTCACTGAGTGCAGCCCCACCCTATGTACGAGTCCATCGTTACCATAAAGGGGTCAGTTCTCACTATTGACAACTAGCACCTTCAGCTTTCCCGCTCCCGGCTTCACGTCCTGCCCGATTAGCTTCTCCTCCTCTTCCGTCGTCCGCCCCTCCGGCAGCACTTCCCCGCGACGGAACAAGTCCGTCATCGTGTCCCGGCTGATTGCGCCGGCCTGCCAGGCGGCGACGATGGCCTGGATGTCCTGCGAGGCCAGGCTCTTCGTGCTGAAGTCGGTGTTCAGCACGATCAACACCTGTTCGTCGGTCACGTCGTCAGGCATCGCCTCCGTCGAGTTCCACCACCACGCCCAGTGCATGACGTGAGTCAGTGATGCACTCGCGTTGAACGCGATGTTCCCCAAGATTGAATTCTCCCCCGACTGCCGCAGCTCGATCGCCGTCGCCGTCTCGCCGACCTTCTTCTGATCTTCCAGCAGCCGCGACCCGAGCACAGCCATGAGCCGTTCGTCGCGGCTCATCGCGCGCTCGAAGGTTTCGAGCCCTTGACCCTTGAACTCCAGAAATCCCGCCGTCGCGCCCGGCGTATCGGTAACCCACGCCGTGCTCGCGCCGATCCGCAGCGTCGCAGATTTATCGAACCCGCTCACCCAGGCGGTGGGCAGCGCGGTGAAGTGGACCCCATGTTTGTAGTCGGCATCGAGGCGGTAGTGATCCAGATTCACCGTGATGATGTCGGCGAGCGGCAACTTCTCGATGGCCGGCAGCGAGTGCTGTGCGCCGTGGAAGACGAACGGGATCATCGGCAGCGGTTTCCCCAGCCGCTTCGGCACTCGTGTTTCCACGAGCTTCCATTCCTGCTTTCCGTTCTTCTCGTTCTCCGTCCTCCAAATCTCGACCACGCATTCATATTCCCGCTTGAGCGTGCTGCCATTGGTAAGCCGACCTTCGGCCTTGGTGGCAGTCTGATCGGTGCTCTGTGCCGGCACCAGCCTCAGCACCCTGATTTGTTCCATGGCCTTGTGCTCAAATTCATCCTCTTCCGGCTTCTGGCTCCTGCCTTCTGACTTCCGGCTGCTCTGCTCCGCCAGCACCACCATCGTTGGCACATTGCGCCCATTGATCCGTTCCACGCGCCAGTTGATGATTTGCTCCGCTCGGTATAGCGACGCATACACCCGGTTTTCCACTGTGTCCTCCCAGTCGATGAGTGTGCCCGCCCGACCCACGGTGATGATCTCGTTCACCACGCTCTTGGCGTACGTCGGCAGCGGGTTCCCGAGCATGTCCGTGTCGTTGACGAATTCCTTCATTGCTTTCGCCAGGGCAGACGAATCATCTGGAGCCTTAATGAACGGCGGTCGCCGGAAGATCAGCCCG
>CAZZPH010000463.1:0-2005 GCA_964655725.1 uncultured Hyphomicrobium sp. | reverse complement strand
GGCGAAGAGAGGACGCGGCATCGGCAGCCCTTCACTCGACGCCGAGGTAGGCCTGCACCAGCACGATCTCGTACGGCGTGAATTGGATCTGCGGCATTGCCGCTCAAGGCTCGCATGTCCACTGGGCCGCGCGCTTACGCATCTCCGCGATGACATGGGGCGGGCAGCTCTGGCAACAAGGCCTGACCATGGGCCGTGACAACCACCTCCGCATGGCCGGGCGTCGCGCGGTCACACGCCCCGCGGCGGCCTTACGGCCTCGGCGAGATGTTCCTCCGCGGCAGGATCGATGACGAGTTCATCGCCGGTCAGCATCCCAGCATCCGGATCGTTGAAAACCGTCATATCCAGTTTTCCCTCGCTCTTGGCCACGACGGTTGAGACCACCGCATCGCCCGTTACGTTGACCACGGTTCGGATCATATCCATCAGCCGGTCGACACCCAGGATCAATGCGATGCCTTCGATCGGCAGCCCAACCTGGGTGAGCACCATCGTCAGCATGACCAGCCCGACACCTGGAACACCGGCGGTTCCGATCGACGCCAGAACGGCCATGCCGATTACGGTCAGGTAGCCGGACAGGCCCAGTTCAATGCCGTAAACATTGGCCAGAAAGACCGTGGCAACTCCTTGCATGATCGCCGTGCCATCCATATTGATGGTTGCTCCGAACGGCACCGAGAAGGAAGCCACCGAATTGTCCGCGCCGATACGTTCGGTGACGCAGCGCAGCGTGACCGGGATCGTCGCGTTCGAGCTTGCCGTCGAGAATGCAAAGACCTGCGCTGGCCGGAGTTTCCTCATGAATATGACCGGGCTCAGCCCGGACAGACCTTTCAGAATGATCATCAAGGTCACGAACAGATGCAGCATCAGCGCCGATACCAGCGTGACGACATAGGCAAGGACCGGCAGAAACAGATCAATGCCCTGCTCGGAGAATGTTTTGGCGATCAGGCAGAAGACACCGTAGGGCGCGAATGCCATGACGATGCTGACAACCTTCATCATCAGTTCATTCATATATTCGCAAGCCAGGAAAAATGGCTTGGACTTGTCGCCGAGAATAACAGCGGCGATGCCGACAACGATCACATAGGAGATGATCTGAAGCATTTCGCCGCTGGCGAATGCAGCAATGGGGTTGCTTGGCACAATCGCTGCAAGGACGTCCCAGACCCGCGGCGCCTCTGTCGTCGTGATAGCCGTCACTTCGGTGCCGGTCATATCAAAGCCTGCACCCGGCCCAATCGCAACAGCCAGCGTAATGGCCAAAGCGACTGCGACCGCTGTGGTACACATGTAGAGGGTGAAGGCTTTTCCGCCAACACGGCCTAAAGCCCCGATGCCACCGATTCCAGCAACGCCGCAGATCAGCGAAAAAACGACAAGCGGCACGACCAGCATCTTAAGTGCGTTGATGAACATGTTGCCGATCATCGCGAACAATCCCGAAACGATGTGCTCGTTGACGAACGGCGATTGAATTGTGTTGAAGATCACGCCAACGATCAGCCCCAACAGCATCGCGAGCATGATCTTGTTGGTGAGAGACATTCGTGCCTGCGTCCCTGCTTTTTCAACCGACGTCATGAACATCTCCACTCGATGATTCTTCCTGATGGATATCAAGGTGCCATAGAGTGATGGCTTCACGAAGCCCGTCCAGCATCAAGCTGCGCGCTAAACTTCTGACCCTCTACGCTGAGCATGCCGCCAGATCCCATAGCGCTCGCATGAGAGAATAATGCCATGAGTGCTGCTCGTCCGGATCTATGTAGGCCTAGGACGAAGCTACCTTTGCGCCAGTGCCGAGGCGGCTCGCACCTTGCAAGTTTGGATGTGGCCCGGTCTGTTCCCGTTCTCATCGGTTGAAGACGGTAGCATTGCGGACATCACTGCCGCCGCCTTCTGGCCCGAGGCTACCTTGGGCCACGATGTCTGCAATCTCTGCACAGGCACCGTCGCTTCAACGACGGGCGACGTCATTATAGTCTCTACG
>CAZZPH010000462.1:0-2011 GCA_964655725.1 uncultured Hyphomicrobium sp. | reverse complement strand
GTAGACATAATCGACAACACCGAAGCCGAATGCGTCAACTTCCGAAAGATCTTCGGCATAGCCCAACACGCCGCTGATGCTGGGACTGAAGACGCCCATTGAAGGCAGTGCGTAGGCCAACGAGCCCTCAACAGTCCATGTCTCGGCGAAGTTATCCTGATCGGGGGTGTAGTAGAGTGTCACGCCGGCGGTCAGATCCTTGACGATATCAGTGGACGCACCCGCTTTGAGCTCGACGTAGTCAAAGTCGCCGTCAGACGCAGGGAAAAGGTACCCCAGCACACCGAAGTCGAAGTTGATCTGGCCAAGAGACGGCGTGATGCCGGCGTAGATATCCAGCTCCCACGGACCGAGCGGATCGACGATGTTGGAGCCCCAGGCTCCGAAGTAGAAAATGCCGTAGGCGCCATCGACCGACATCTGAAACGCAGGATCCTCGTTATTCAACGAGATGCCGCGGAAGATGTAGTCGCTCGTGCCGCCGACCGTCATGGACCAGGAGAACTCGCGCTCCTCGGCCACGGCCGGAGCCGCGAATGCCGAAACCGCGAGTGCCAGTGCGCCCAGTGCGCCAACCGCTGTCGTCTTGATTGTCATGCTCAAACCCCCGTCCACGTGGCACCGGCCACTGGTGAGCGGCCCTGACGGCCGCCATTCCCATCCTGATCCCCACTGCCGGCAGATTGTCCGCCGTGGTGGAGACTCGATCCAACTTGACGATGAGAAAAACAGGAAACACGCACCTCGAGCAAGCACAGATGACGATCCGCCATCACGTTGCAAGGCGAGTGATGCACATCAGCAACTCGAAAGTTAAATTGGTTGTTGATTGGTCATACCAAGCCTGAAAAGCAGCCATTGAGTGTTGCACCGCAAGATCAACGTGAGCATCGCGACGCCAGTTTGCTGCAGGAACGTGCACGTCAAACCGGCTGATCATTCGCCGGCAAAGCATCGTATAAGTTGTTCAGCTGTTCCCACCCCTCCATCGATGCCGCCAGGACCTCCATGTCAAACGTTCCCCCTCCTCGTCCCGTCGTGCTCATCACCGGCGCGGCGCGGCGCATCGGCCGTGCCATCGCCCTCGATCTGGCCGCGCATGGCTATGATATCGCAATCCATTACCGTCATTCGGGCGCACAGGCCGAGGTCGTGGTCGACGCGGCACGCGCGATGGGGGCTAACGCTGCGGCACTGCAGGCCGATTTGAGCGATGCAGCAGCCGTCGAAGGCCTCGTGCCGGCATGCGTTCAGGCCCTGGGACCGCCGGTCTGTCTCGTCAACAATGCCAGTGAGTTCCTGCCCGACAGCGTGGAGAACCTCAATTCGGAGACCTGGGCAGCGCATCTGGACATCAACCTGCGCGCGCCGGTGTTCCTGGCCAAGGCGCTGGCGCGCCACCTGCCGGCGGGCTGCGAGGGCAACGTTATCAACATCATCGATCAGCGGGTCTGGAAGCTGACGCCGGAGTTCTTCTCCTACACCCTCTCCAAGGCCGGGCTGTGGACGGCCACCCGCACGCTGGCTCAGGCGCTCGCCCCGCGCGTGCGTGTCAACGCCATCGGACCGGGCCCGGTCTTGAAAAGCATCCACCAGACCGACGCCGATTTCGCTGCCGAGGCGCAGGCGACACTTCTGGGCCGCGGCCCCACGACGGAGGAGATCGCCGCGGCGGTGCGCTTTATCCTCCAGGCTCCTGCCCTCACCGGGCAGATGATCGCGCTCGATGGTGGCCAGCATCTGACTTTCAGCGAAAGCGAGCATAGGCCGATCAGTCAGTCTGGCCCCGATCAGAGCAGCTAAACCGCGACAGCATCTGCCACATTTCCTCCCCCTCCTCCCCCCACTCGTGCCCCAAATGTCGGTCAGGACTGCAGGTCTGCCGCCGGGAACCCCTCGTCAACCGATCGTTAAGGTTAAGCCTTTAGGAACGGTTGATTGTGTTGGGTACCCACAGCGGGTGCCGCGTTCGAGAATGGACCGAGACCATGAGAGCTTTCGCCCCGGCGGC
>CAZZPH010000461.1:0-2018 GCA_964655725.1 uncultured Hyphomicrobium sp. | reverse complement strand
CTCTGCACGCGTGCTCTTCATCGCGGCGCGCAGCTGCCTCTTCGCATCGTCTGGAGTTCGCTCGAGTGTCACGCCGGGACCGGTGGTGGGCATGGAATTAGGGACGAAAAGTGCCGCGGTGGCCGTTGGAACTGTCGATCTCGCCGGGTCCCTACAAAAGTAAGGTGGGCGCCATATGCCCGGGGCCACGGCCCCGGACAGGGACAGCTCCCTGGCAGATCTTATAGGCCCTGGAGATACATGTGTTCCTGACGAGCCCCGCAGCACCCTTCAATCTAAGGGCAGTTGCTACCGAATGCGAGGGGCAAACTGGGCTTGTCGACTTGAGTGACGAGGAGAAAACGAGCCCCATTGCCGCAGCACGACGACGTGCCGCACGCCTGGAGGGTGACGCAGGACGCAAACACAGTCTAAGGAACGTCCGTCAAAACAAGTATCAACAACACGTGGAGTATGATCATGATCACAAAGTCAGGGTTCCTCATGGTAGCCCTTGCCTTCCTGGCAGCCGGCACGTTCGCCGAGCCCGCATTTGCCAAGCACAAGTGCAACTGCGCTGCGATGAAGGTGCTCAATCCTGACCGGGATGGAACGATCGATTGGCACGAGGCCCGCCGCGCTGCTAAGCGGCTCTTCCACCGGCTCGATACCAATCATGACGGCAAGCTCGACCTGCGCGAAGTGCGCGGTCGCGTCGGCATCATCTCGTTTGCCCGCGCCAATCCGGACCGTGACCGCACTCTGGAGCTCAACGAGTTCCTGAGCATCGCCAAGCATCGCTTCCATCGCGCCAACCCTGACAACGATGGTACGATCGACTGCCGGGAGCTGCACTCGCTGAAAGGCCGCAAACTACAAAAAGTCCTGCTCTAGCTTTTGCAGGCTATCGACGGGTGGCGGCGGGGAAGGTGCCCACAGTGGGCGTACCTTCCCCGCCGCCTTTTTTCATTTGCAACGATGAAATGGCACGGTGGCTGAACGAGCTCAAAAGCTCGGCGATCAAAAGCCCCATTCGAGCGCGCTGACGGCGGGTTGCGCCGTTGGCTCTCACGTGCGCTTTTCAAGCGCGCTGCCGAGCGTATCAATCAGCCAATCAATGCGGTTGACGACATGAGCGCGCGCCTGCTCCAGTTCGGCAATCCGGGCTTCGGCGGCCGAAAGGCTCTGCTTCAAGGCGTCACGCTCGGCCGTCACCGCCGCCAGCGGTTCGCCCCGGCCTGTTGGGGTTTTTTCTACCCGCGTGGGGGAGTGTGGTGGTGCTGGAGCATCCACCTGCCGTTTGCTTTGGACGGTCTTGCCACGCCCATCGGCCGCCTTGCCGGCGCTGGCTCTGCGAATCATCGGCTAACCCATCGATGCAACGGCCCGGCGCATGCCCTCAGCGCCGGGCCTGTTGAGCTGAAAGGACAGGAGCATAGGAGGTCCGGTTCGCAAGTGCAACACGAGGCCATTACGTACACCCGGAATTGGCGGCTTGACGGCCGGCTCACGCCTTCCGGCATTGCTCGAGCACCGCCACGACGATCCCCTTCAGGGAATTTCGCGTTCTGCCTGATCGGCTTGTGCGCTCTGCGTCCTACTCCCGATGACGCATTGACAGGGCCATGTGACCCCAAGTTAATGGCGGCCCGAACGGGATCGCGAGGGCATGATGTTAAGGCCTGCGCTCCTGCAATCCGAAATGGAGGAGGCTGCACATGGCCGTTAAGGTCGCGATCAATGGATTTGGCCGTATTGGGCGCAATGTCCTGCGCGCAATCGTCGAAAGTGGCCGCAAGGACATTCAGGTTGTCGCGATCAACGACCTCGGCCCGGTCGAGACCAACGCGCATCTGTTGCGCTTTGACAGCGTTCACGGCCGCTTCCCGGGCAATGTGACGATATCCGGGGATACGATCGACGTTGGCACGGGCCCCATCAAGGTCACGGCGATCAGAAACCCGGCTGAGTTGCCGCACGGTGCGATGGGCGTCGACATCGCGCTCGAATGTACGGGGCTCTTCACTTCCAAGGACAAG
>CAZZPH010000460.1:0-2047 GCA_964655725.1 uncultured Hyphomicrobium sp. | reverse complement strand
TGAGACGCAGCTGGGGGCCGGCCTGGGAAATGATCCCGCGGTCGATCCGGTCGGTAACCGTGGGCACGAGGACATCGGCGACTTTGACGGCCTCCATCAATTGGGCGTGCGTCATGGGCCGGTCGTCGACGTTCAGGCGCGCATCGAACAATTCGCGCATCCGGGTCTCGACGATATCAGGAAGTTTGCGGGTGACGATGACGATCGGCTTAGGCTTTACGGCAGGCATGCAGGTCTATCCGGACAAGGAGGGAACGAGACAGGCGGGTCGTGTCGTGTCTAACAGAATGATAACGAGAAAACAAAGCACGTCCGTGCCGCCCGAAAGCGATGGGCATGCCTTGCCGATGCCACAGCGGCGTGATCAAGGCATCCGCAATGGATTTCAGGATGTGAGTCGGGTGCTGAGAGCGCAATTCATTAGAATATTTCGAGACCAGGGACATCGGGTCGCAAGACTGGGGGACGTTGCGCGCGGCGCAATCTTCGCTGGATTGGCCAGCCTGGGCACCGGGTTTGCGGCAAATGTGGCGGTGGCCGCCGAAAAGGGCCCCGTCAGCGGCCTGCCTCTGCCCCGCTTCGTCAGCCTGAAGGCCGATGAGGTGAACCTGCGGTCCGGACCAGGCCGTGATTACCCCACCCAGTGGGTCTACCGGCGCGCTGGCCTTCCCTTGGAAGTCATCAAGGAGTTCGATACTTGGCGCGAGGTCCGCGATGCAGACGGGGTTTCAGGGTGGATCAGCCATGCGTTGTTGTCGGGACGCCGCACGGCACTCATTCTGCCCTGGGAGGTCAAGGCGGAAGGGCCGGCAGTAAATATCACCCTACGCCAGAGTGATAGCGAGCGGGCGCGCGCCACGGCGCTGGTCGAGGCCGGTGTCATCGCCAGCGTGCATTCCTGCGACAGCCGCTGGTGTCACGTCACAGTGGATGATGTACGAGGCTACATCGAGCAGAATAAGCTCTGGGGCGTCTACGAAGGTGAGATCGTGAAATAGGTGGGTGGGTACGACGCCACAGGGCCCGCTGGACGGGCGGCCCCAAACCGGCAGACACGCCGCGCCTTCCTTACTTCTTCTTATCGCTGACGAGCCGCACCACCACATCGATATGGCTGATACGCATCCCCGGCGGGGGCTCGGGCAAGCCGTCCACGCGGATGCTGTCTCCATCGATGTCGATCAGCTCGCCGCGCTCCTCGATGAAGAAATGATTGTGGTTTGAGACGTTGGTATCGAAGTAGGCTTTCGACCCATCGACCGCAAGTTCACGCAGCAGACCCGCGGCTGTGAACTGATGCAGCGTGTTGTAAACGGTCGCCAGTGACACCTGCTCACCCGCCGCGATTACTTCGGCGTGCAGCATCTCAGCGGACACGTGCCGGTCACCCTGGCCAAAAAGAATGGCACCCAGCACCACTCTCTGGCGCGTCGGCCTCAGCCCCGCCTGCCTCAACCGGTCGCTCATCGTTCCGCTCTGGTGATCGTCCGTGTTTTCCACAGCCTTCCCATCACTGATGCCAAGGTTGTCTCGGCCACCCGGCCGGCCCGTCCGCAATCGATTCGCCGGGACTCCAGTCACCGGGTCAGACCGGTCAATCACATCTCACGCGCCACCCGAGGCGGAATACCCGGTTCAGCGCCGAAACGCGCGAGTGGTCCCAGAATACCGCTTCGTTATAGGCACATCCCGCTCGGCCCGCAACCCGACGCGGCATCGGGTCTCGCATAAGCTCGTGGCTTGACCTCGGCACGGTTTACCGTTTGAAGGGCTTGGGGATCGAATCCGGCGCCAGAGAGCAGGCGGCCAGACCGTAACGGGGCGCAAGGCCCAGGAACCCCGGTAAGGGTAAGACCAGCGGGGCTTAAGCCGCGACAGGGGGGCACTGGATATCATGGCGGATCGCCGCGCCAGCTTCGACTACGAGGATCTGCTGAGTTGCGGGCGCGGAGAGCTGTTCGGACCCGGCAATGCGCAGCTTCCGCTGCCGCCTATGCTCATGTTCGACCGCATCACGACAATTTCCGAGAGCGGCGGGCCGCACGGC
>CAZZPH010000459.1:0-2058 GCA_964655725.1 uncultured Hyphomicrobium sp. | reverse complement strand
ATGGCACAAAAGAAAGCAGGCGGCTCGACGCGTAACGGCCGCGATTCAGAGAGCAAGCGCCTCGGCATCAAGAAGTACGGCGGCGAGCACGTCATCCCCGGCAATATCCTGTGCCGCCAGCGTGGCACCAAGTGGCATCCGGGGTCCGGCGTCGGCATGGGCACGGACCACACCATTTTCGCCGTCGAAGAGGGCAGGGTCGAGTTCAAGACCAAGTCGAATGGCCGGGTCTACATCTCCGTCCGTCCCGAGAAAGAAGCAACCGCCGGCTAAGTGCGCCGCGGTCGATCGGACACACGATCCGGGGGAGATGCAACGGGCGTCTCCCCTTTTTTCGTGTCTGCCGTGGGCATGAACGTTAGAACGCCGTCATGATGCGAACGAAGCGCCTGATCTTGAGGGACCTGACCGACGCGGACGCGCGCCGGATAGCTTTGCTTGCGGGTGACCGGGACGTGGCGCGCATGACGGCGCGCATCCCCCACCCCTATTCGGAGTTCGAGGCGGAGGACTGGATCCGGGCGATCACGCCCAACGAGTTCGTCCAGGGGATCGATTTTGAGGGTTATCTGGTGGGCCTCATCGGCTATACGGTGAACGATGATCGCTCCGCAGAACTCGGGTACTGGATTGGTAAGCCTTACTGGGGCCGGGGGTTTGCGACGGAGGCGGCAGAGGCCGTCATCCGTCACGGATTCAAGGTTGGACGCGCCGCGCGCATGACGTGCTGCCATTTCATTGACAACCCCGCATCGGCGCGCGTTATCGAGAAACTCGGTTTTCGCTGCGTGGGTGTGAACAAGGCCTTCTGCATGGCGCGTAACGCCGAGGTCGACACCATCATCTATGAACGACGGCGGCCCATGATGGCTCTGCTGTGGACGGGCGCGCCATGAGGTTTCTTGATCTTGCGAAAATCTACATCAAGGCCGGCGACGGTGGGGATGGCTCCATCAGTTTCCGGCGCGAGAAATTCATCGAGTTCGGAGGTCCCGACGGGGGCGACGGCGGCAAGGGCGGCGACGTGTGGGCGGTGTGCGTTTCCAACCTCAACACGCTGATCGACTATCGCTACCAGCAGCACTTCAAGGCTGAGCGCGGCGGCAATGGAATGGGGCGCAATCGTGCCGGCGCCAATGGCCGCGACATCGAGATCAAAGTGCCGCCGGGTACCGAGATCCTGGCGGAGGACCAGGAGACCGTCATCGCCGACATGACTGCCACGGGAGAGCGCGTGCTTATCGCCCGGGGTGGCAATGGCGGCTTTGGCAATGCCCACTTTAAATCGTCCACCAATCAGGCACCGCGGCGCGCCAATCCCGGCCTACAGGGCGAGGAATTGACCATCTGGCTGCGGCTGAAGCTGATTGCCGAGGCCGGGCTTGTCGGGTTGCCGAATGCCGGAAAGTCGACGTTTCTGGCGTCAGTGTCGGCTGCCAAGCCCAAGATCGCAGACTATCCTTTCACCACGCTCCATCCCAATCTGGGTGTTGTCAGAGCCGGTTCGACCGATTTCGTTCTGGCTGATATTCCAGGTCTGATCGAGGGTGCTCATGAAGGTGCAGGTCTTGGCGACAGGTTCTTGGGGCACATCGAGCGCTGCCGCGTCCTGCTGCATCTGGTGGATGCAACGCAAGAGGACGTTGCGGAGGCCTATCGGATCGTGCGCCGGGAGCTCAAATCCTACAGCACCGAGATCGCCGCCAAGAAGGAGATCGTCGCACTGTCCAAATGCGACGCCTTGAGTGACGCTGAGATCGCCGTCAAGGCGGAAGCCTTGCGCAAGGCGGCCCGCAAGAAGCCGCTCATTCTCTCAGCGGTTTCACGCCGCGGCATCGACGAGGCGCTTCATGCGCTGGCGCGCGAAATCTCCCGTGCCAAAGACGACGCTGCCACCCAGAACGCGCAGCAGAGCGGGGAACCCTGGCGGCCCTGATCGGCCGGACCCGATGCGGGCCCCACAGCTGAGCGGGATCTCAGCCGTCAGGTCTGCCGGGTCGCGATGGGTCGAAGCCGGCGCAGATGCGTGCCAACAGAACTGCGCACGAGGTCACGGAT
>CAZZPH010000458.1:0-2062 GCA_964655725.1 uncultured Hyphomicrobium sp. | reverse complement strand
CTTCGGCAACCGCTGGGTCTCGGGGGACACCGTGGGCCCTGAGGTGCCGACCTCGGATTAGTTCGGAACTGAAGGCAATCAACCTAGAATAGGCGGGCTCACGACGGGAACCGTCGCTGATCAGTTGGGGACGGCACATACGGCTTGGTCGCCTTGGGGCGGGTCGCATATCTTTGTCAACTTGTTCACAATCAGACCGGCGTCGTCAATTCAGTACTCGAGCAGAGGCTGAGGGAATGGACACAAGCAAACGGCCTCTCTGTCACTCCTGGACTCGGCGGCAACTATCCCTGACTGGTTTAACACGTTTTGCGTCGATGAAGCTGGCAATAACTAGAAGAAGATGGAGTGACCTGTCCGTCCGCGTCTGTCGCGGATTACGCTTTCAAGCGAAGCAAGGATGCGCAGAGCCGCATCGAGGAGGACAGGTCATGGCGAAGTTTAGCAAGTACGTTGGATTGGACGTGCACAAGGAGAAGATCAACGTGGCCGTAGCGGCGGAAGGCCGCGAGGAGCCGCGCTATTGGGGCGAGATCGACAACCGTCCGGAAGCGGTGAGAAAACTGCTGGGGCGGCTGAGTCGCAACGGCGAGAGGCTGCGGTTCTGTTATGAGGCGGGACCGTGCGGCTACGAGCTCTACCGGCAGATCGTCGCGGCCGGTCACGATTGCGCGGTGGTGGCGCCGTCGTTGATTCCAACCAAGGCAGGAGCGCGGATCAAGACCAACCGCCGCGACTGTCTGAGCCTGGCGCGGCTGGACCGGGCCGGCGAGCTGACGCCGGTCTGGGTCCCCGACGCCGAGCAGGAGGCGGTGCGGGATCTCAGCCGGGCCCGCGAGGACATGAAGATCCTCGACAAACAACTGCGTCAGAGGCTGAGCGGATTTCTGTTGCGGCACGGACGGGTCTACGCGGGCCGGCGGCATTGGACGCAACCGCACTGGCGCTGGCTCGAGACGCAGCGTTTCGAGTCGCGGTATCAGCAGATCGTGCTCGAAGAATACGTCGAGGCGGTACGGCAGGCGCAGGCGCGCACGGCGGGGCTCGAGCGGCAACTGTTCGAGGCGAGCGAGACTTGGAGCCCGGGCGAGGCGGCGCGGGCGGCGATGGCGCTGCGCGGAGTGGATCGACTGGCGGCGGTCACGTTGTTGGCCGAGCTCGACGATCTGAGCCGCTTTGCGCGCGCGAGCGAGCTGATGAGCTACGTCGGCTTAGTTCCCAGCGAGCATTCCAGCGGCGAGAAGCGGCGCCAGGGCGGGGTGACCAAGACGGGCAATGCGCACGCCCGCAGGATGCTGATCGAATGCGCTTGGGCGTATCGTTTTCCGGCGCGCAAGACGGCGACGATCCAGCGCCGCGCCGAGCGAACGCCGGCGGCTGTGCAGGCGATTTCCTGGAAGGCGCAGAAGCGGCTGTGCGGGCGTTTTCAGCGCTTGCGCGCCCGCGGCGTGAGCGCGCCCAAGACGGTGACGGCGATCGCACGCGAGCTGTGCGGTTTTCTATGGGCGGTCGTCTGCGAGGTGCAACGGCCGAAGATGTTTCCCGCCTCGGCTTGAGCCGAGACGGAAACCACAGGGCGGGAGGTGAGAGGGGAACGGCCGACGAGGAGAACCCTCGACTGCACTAGGAAGCGCCGTGAGAGGCGACCTTCGCAACTAGAATGAGGCAGCTCCACGACGAAACTTCTCAGGCGGTAACCAACCCGCGGATATCAGAATGATCAACCGTCGTTGTAGCCGTCTTCTCTTGCCTCCCGTCCCTAGCGCGAACCGCATCTCCCGATCGCCTGCCGGCGGCGGCGGATACAGGTGCGCCTAACTTGACAGGTCACACCATATCAGTGTAGTGCCTCGCAAATATCGGCCGGAAAAGATCGTAAGGCCACGCCATGGCGTGCCAGGGCTCGGCGTGACGAGCCCTACGAAGCCCCGTGCAATGGCCTCTTTCACCGAGCTTCAGCGTGTACGCCAGCAGGAATCCCTCAATGTGCGAAGCGTGTGAGGCGCTACACTACCGCCGCGGCCGATTGACCATCCCGACGCTACAGCTTCTTGTAGAACTG
>CAZZPH010000457.1:0-2063 GCA_964655725.1 uncultured Hyphomicrobium sp. | reverse complement strand
CCGGACCTGCGCGTATCACTGATCGAGACGAATGATGAGGCAGCAGCGATCGAGATTGCGATAGCCTGCAATGACCGTATGGCGATCCATGTCATTGCCTATAATCCGCGCTTTGAGAAAGCAGCAGCCGGCACGCTCCTGATGGAGGACAGTATCAGGCGTGCCTGCGAAGACGGCGTCAGCACGTTTGATTTGCTCGCGCCGGGCGACAGCTACAAGTTCGACTGGACAAGCTCCAGCATGACCGTCAACGACTGGGTGCTTCCGTGCTCACCCAAGGCCCGCCTGATGGCCAGGTTCGGCCTTAACTCGCTGCGCCCGGCAGCCAAACGGCTCATGGCACGATTGCCCACCTCAGTGCGCCGACTTGCGGCGCACTGGTTCGCCGTGTTGATGGTGGTCGCCTCTTGAGGCAATCAGCGCACGCCGAGCTTGCGCTGGAGGCTGGACGAGGATGTGGTGTACTGGAAGATGACCTTCTGGTCCGGATGCACGATCTTCTTGGCGGCCTGCGCCATCAATGCTGCTTCGTGGAACCCCGACAATATGAGCTTGAGCTTGCCAGGGTACCAGTTGATGTCCCCGATAGCGAAAATGCCCTTTTCACTCGTCTCGAATTTCTCTGTATCGACCGGGATCAGGTTCTCATGAAGGTTGAGCCCCCAGTCGGCAATGGGACCGAGCTTCATCGTTAGCCCGAAGAACGGGAGCATGGCATCGGTGGCGATACGTTCGTCCCCATCCTTAGTCTTGATCGTCACGGCTTCGAGATAGCCGTCCGTACCATGCAGTGCGCCGACCTGACCGATCATGAGCCGGACCCTTCCCTCGGCCACGAGCCGGCGCATCTGCTCTACCGAGTGTGGCGCACCACGGAACTCGTCGCGGCGATGCAGAAGCGTCAGACCGCCGGCCAGCGGCGCGAGGTTGATCGTCCAGTCGAGCGCGGAATCGCCGCCCCCGACAATCAGGGTCTTCAGGCCGCGCATGTCCTCCATGCGACGGACCGAGTAGAAGACAGACTTGCCTTCGTAAGCCTCGATGCCGTCCAGAGGCGGCCGCTTCGGGGTAAATGAGCCCCCACCCGCGGCGATCACGACCACCTTTGTCAGGAACTCGCGGCCCCCATCCGTCTTGAGGCGGAACCGGCCATCGGCTTCACGGCCCAGCACATCGATGCGCTCTCCCAGGTGGAACGTCGCTCCGAACGGCTTGATCTGCTCCATGAGGCGGTCGGTCAGTTCCTGACCCGTGACAATCGGCAGACCCGGAACATCGTAGATCGGCTTTTCGGGATAGAGCTCCGAACATTGCCCTCCGGGCTTGCCGAGAATGTCGACAACGTGAGCCTTGAGATCCAGGAGCCCCAGTTCGAACACCGCGAACAGCCCGACGGGTCCCGCACCGATGATCACGACATCGGTCTCGATCGGATCTCCCGCGCCGTCTGGATGCTCACTCAGATCCATCATCATCTTCCCTGTCCAGACCTTGCCGATCCCCAGTGCCTGTCAGAACTGCTTGGCCGGGACGCGCACAACGAGACCGTCGAGCGCCGACGTGACCTTGATCTGACAGCACAGCCTGCTCTCTTCCCGCACATCAAAAGCGAAATCGAGCATGTCCTCCTCCATCTGGGATGGTTGGCCGGTCGTCTCCCGCCATTGAGGATCAACGTAAACATGGCAGGTTGCGCAGGCACATGCACCTCCGCATTCCGCATCAACCCCGGGAACGTCGGCCATCTTGGCCGCTTCCATAACGGTCAGTCCTTCCTCAGCCTCCACAGTCTGGCTGGAACCGTCGGGCTGGATGAAGGTGATTTTGGCCATGCGTCCCTCTCATAGTTTCAAGGTGCCCGCCCCCCGGGCACTCACGTCGCGCCAAGCTCGCGAGACCTGCCAGGTCCTGATCGGGATCAGCGGCGGCTTAAGGATCGTAACGGCAAGGCCTTAGACGCCGTGTGGAGGGAATTCAAGCCAAGAACGGGGGAATGACGATGTCGGGACATCACGGCACAGATGCCGTGCACTGGACAGGCCCGCGTGTGGGCAGGCTGCAGG
>CAZZPH010000456.1:0-2068 GCA_964655725.1 uncultured Hyphomicrobium sp. | reverse complement strand
TTTCTCGAAGCCAACTGGGAAATGTGGAAGCCTATGCTCACGTGGCCTAGCGCGTGCTTTATCGTGGTTGCCTTTTGCAGCGATGGGCCGCTAGGTGGGTGGAGTGTGCTGCAGGCGATACCTTGGGCCGGTAGCCTCCGAGAGGGTCGGTTCATGCAGAAGGTCGACTTGAATCAAGCGCTGGAGCTCAAGATCATGCGCATTCGACGCAGCGGGGTAAGTCCCTGCCGGTCGCGAGGCCGCAACACACACATCCGCAGGAACGCTGAAGACGTCGCTGTCATAGCGCATTGCGTTGCGCCAGTTCGAGCGGACGCCATCGGTGATCTCATAGGCCAGATTGGTGGCCTGGGTGCGGAAGTTGGCGCTTTGTGCGTTGCGCATCGAGGTTGCCATCAGTGCGGCCACGCCAAGCAGACCGATCGACAGCACCAGCAGGGCGACAAGCAATTCGATCATCGAAAAACCGCGCGCGGAATCCGTGCGCGAGGATCTCGACAGAGCATTGGGCATCAGAGTCATGACCGGCCGTCCTCAGCATTCATCGACGGTTGAACGCGTCGCACCGGTGCGCAGCACGGTGATCGTCCGCGAAAGGGATTGCCCATCGGGGCAGGTGGTGGCGCGAACCCGAATGGTGGCCTGGGGTGCCACGTCAGGGTCGGGCAAAAGTCTCAAGCCCCGTCCCGAAAACCGGAACACCGTGTGCGCCGCGTCGCTGGGAGAGCTGAGCAGCTCGGCTTGCGATACTCCACCGACTTGCAGGATGGGTTCGTCAGCATCCACCACGCCATCGCCGTCGGTATCCTCCCAGACCAGCCAATTGCGATCCCAGGCCGCCTGACAGGCGTTCTGGTCCTCGTTGGCTGCACACAGGGCCACATTGCCGTTGCGCCGAATCGCTTCGCTCCGCGCCAGCGAGATGCCGGCCTGAAGCTCGTTGTGCTGGCCCACGATGCGGTTCCGTGCGATGGCTTCGATAAACCCCGGCAGACCCAGCCCGGCGACGATGGCCAGGATGACCATCACGACCAACAGCTCGATCAGCGTGAAGCCGCTTTGTAGGCGCCTGGCCCTGACTGCGTGCATGCGAAGAGATTCCTTGCGATGTGGGCACGGTAACTCGGGCAAATCGCAAGCTCCAGCGGCGGCCGACAGCCGGAGCGGGCAGCCGGATCAACGCAGTGGATCCGGTACTGCTGCGCACTTTCTGGGCCGTATCGGGCCTGGATTCCCCGCCTGAACCATAGCGCTGGCATGGGCTCGGGGACAAGCGTGACCGCTGGTCGGTGGCTGAAGGGGGACGGGCGGGAGCTGGCCGCGACGCGAGCACGCCATCGGCACACCCTTGCGCATCGGGCTGCCCGGCGGGAGGGGTTGATCCCGGCAACAAACCCGAAGACTCCAGGCTTGGTCGATTGGATCAGCCCGCCACCACCTGATAACACGGTCGGTACTCGCCAGACATCTTCATCCGGCGCTGGGCGACGAAGGCCTGCAGCAGGGCGTCGAGGGCGCGCATGATCTCGGGCACGCCGTCAATGCGGAACGGGCCGTGCTGCTCGATGGCCAGCATGCCCTCTTCCTTGACGTTGCCGGCGACGATGCCGGAGAAGGCGCGACGCAGGTCGGCGGCGAGGTCGTGCACGGGAACATCGCGGTGCAGATGCAGCCTTGCCATGTTCTCGTGGGTTGGTGCGAAGGGCTGCTGAAAGGACAGCGGCACCTGCAGCGACCAGTTGAAGAAGAAGGCGTCCTTGTTCTCCAGCCGGTGCAGGCGCACCTGGTCCATGCCGCGGGCCATCTGCCGGGCGACTTCGGCCGGGTTGTCGACGATCACCTGGTAGCGGCTGGCCGCGGCGTCGCCGAGTGCGAGGCGCAGGAACTGGTCGATCTGCTCGAAGTAGGCGGCCGACTCGCGCGGGCCGGTGAGAATCATCGGAAACGGCAGGTCGCGGTTCTTCGGGTGCAGGAGGATGCCGAGCAGATAGAGAATTTCTTCGGCGGTGCCGACGCCGCCGGGGAAGACGATGATGCCGTGGCCAAGACGGACAAAGGCTTCGAGGCG
>CAZZPH010000455.1:0-2078 GCA_964655725.1 uncultured Hyphomicrobium sp. | reverse complement strand
GCATCGCGCGCGTCCGCGAACAGTGGCAGCATGAGCGCATGTCCAACCTTGGCGGCGATCAGTCCCGGCACCATGGTGATCATGAAGGCTGCCGTATACGCCGCCAGTTCTTCCATGCCCAGGAACCGGGCGATGATGATGCGATCTCCGTGAAAGACGGCAATGAGGGGAAATGCGCTGAGCCAGATCGGCCAGCCGAATTCTATCAGGCGTTTGAGAATCTGGGGGTCCCACGCCAGCCGATAGCGGCGTTGCGCCACGAGATGGGATGTGACGGTCAGCGCGACCGCCTGGGCGAGCGACAGCCACACCACGGCGTTGAAATCAGGTGCCCACGTGAGGATCGGCACCGTCAGAGCGAGGGCGGCGGCCTGGGGGAGAATCTCGACGAGCAGATAGGGCCTGTTGTCGAGGCGCCGCTGAGCGCGCCGGGGGTCCAGATGCTGGAAGCCCTTGATGAGCGGCACCAGCGCGATCAGGGCAAACGCTGGAGCGGCATGAGGGATTGCAAAGAAGGCTGCGATCAGGTCCGCGCACAGATAGAGCGCCAGAGCGGTCAGAACTCCGCGCGCCACAAGGGCCGTATGCTGGCAGGCAATGAACGTCGGCCGGTTGCCATCGCGCGCCTGGACAATCAGGCGGTCGGCTCCCAGATCGGTCAGGGTGTCGAGAAGCTGGAGCAGCAAGGTGAGCGTCGCCGCGATCCCGAAATCGCCCCGCGACAGGGCGTGCCCGAGGAGAGCATTGCGGGCAAATGACAAAAGCTGGGCGCCGGCAAAGCCTGAGAACAATAAGGCGCCCTGGCTTGCGACGCGCCTTGAGATGGGTTGGTGGTGATCAGGGGGTGAGGTCGCGCGCTCATGCATCGCCAGTCTGCCGTTCCGCTGGGGTCAGGGGTGCCGTTGAGCGCCGGAACGGGGTGCGTCGAAGAATAGAGGCCAACGGCGCCTGCAGGTGGGAGCTCAGCCGATGATCCAGGGTTGATCCGCTCAAACGCAAAAGCGTGCATGTCGATTGCAGCCAGCGCGGGCGCAGGGCGCGGTGCCACTTCTCGCGGAATGCGCGCTCGCAGTCATGAAAGGCGGCGCTCTTATTGCCAGCTGACAGGTGATGGAGGTGGAAGTCGATGACGTAGGCGGTGTAGCCGGCGACATCGGCGTTGAGACACAGGTCCGGCCCGTAAAGGTGGAAGCCCGACAGGTCGGCGGAGCAGCCGATGCGAGCTGCGCGTTTCATCACGATGAAGTTTTCATCCAGTGTGATGACCTGCTGCGGCAGAGGGCACGATCGCTGGTTGGCGCCATGCGGATCGGTGATGCGAAGGGCAAGAAGACCAGGGGCAATTCCGCCGGCGTTACCAGCCAGAGCCCAGGATGGATCACGCGTTTCCAGGTCCCGCAGCCGTTCCTCCAGCGCCGTCATGCCGTCATCGATGAGACGCACATCCTGATGGCACAGGATCACATGCGGTGCGCGCGCGGCTTCAATCATGAGATTGAGCCCGCGATAGGCATCCGTCTGTTCGCTGCCCGTGTTGTCGATATAGAGGTATTCCGTCGTGCCGTGATCGAACCCTCGGGCGTGGAAGCTTGCGCGCATGGCCTCATAGTGGGCCATGTCGTTCACGAGTGTGGCGATCGAAAATCGCGGCGCTGCGGGCGGTGCATGGCCGTCGCAGACGCGTTGAACGCGCGTTGGGGCGGGGTGCGGTCGGGGCGCGGCACTGTGCATGGCTGGTCTCACGCGCTCCCGTGGACCGGCGGGAGGATCGGACGCTGGGCGCGTTCTTCCACGGCCGTAAATTCGGGCATGGGGTAACCGTAACGCCAGGCTGAGCGGGCTTGCCAGATCTCGCCCCACGTGGCGGCCGCCTCATGATGCGCGCTGTTGTCTGTGACAAGATTGGCGATCGTATGCGCCATGCAGCGGGTCCATGGCCACAGCATCAAGAGCGATTGACCAAGGCCAACGAAAGGAGCTGGCCAGTGGCGTGAGATCAGCGTCGCCTTGGCCTGGAGCAGCCGGATCATCTTGCCGGCGCGGGTTTTCTCCGATGCGCCGCCGTGGTGAATGATCGT
>CAZZPH010000454.1:0-2084 GCA_964655725.1 uncultured Hyphomicrobium sp. | reverse complement strand
AGGTGGACACGCGTCAGAGCGCGCAACCGCCCCAACGGGCTTGGGGACTGTTGAAGAATTGCCGGAGCAGGGTGTTAAAATAGGGGGGGGCATGTGAGGCGATGAGCCTCTTTTTTTTGGCCGCTCGTGCATCGTGAAGCGCGTCGCGGCAAAAAGTTGGTTTGGGCGTGTGCTGAGAGGCCTCAGAGGCGTCGTTAAGTCATCGTATTTCCCCTTATTTGCCCTTTCATTCCGTTTCGAGTTGTTCTCCGCGCAGCCAGCTCCGATAGCGGTCGATGCCGAGCAAGCGCAGGATGTTGTGAGAGATGGTCGCCAAGGTGAATTCGCTTTCCGCGGCGTCGATCCCCCGACCAGAGAAGCGGCGTTGATTGAAGCGTTGCTTCGTTTGAGCGAACGGGCGCTCGCCGATGCCAAAGCGCCGACTGTATTTCTCCTTCGCCTCTTCCGTATTCATCTTGGCGCGGTGAGCGGCACGACTGGCTTCAAACTCATCGCGGGACACGCGGCGGCCACGCGTGAAGTCTCCCTTTCCGCGGCAGCGTTTCACCAGCGGACAGCCGTCGCAGGACTTGGCCTGATAGGTCGTGCGTACGACCTCACCGCTGTTCTGCTTCATCGTCTCCGTGCCTCTACGCGTCAGCGGGCGTCCCTGCGGACAGTAATATGCGTCTTCCTCAGGAACGTAAACGAACGCGTCCGCGTTAAACGTGGAGCGGGACGTGGGCAAGTTGTCCAGTTGATCGTCCGGCACGGGCTGCGTTAAATCGTCGCGAATTGCAGGGTTATTTGCCGGCGGATCCCCGTTCCGATGCGGGCTCAGCAGTTCCTTGCCGCGCTCGACTTCGAGCGTGTTGATGTTGTGTCCTGTGCTGTAGGCGGCGTCGGCGCTGATTGTTTCGACGACGACGCCGAAGTCCTCTTCCGTTTGCTCCACCACGCCGATCAGATGATCCTGTTCATTGACGTTGTTCGTGACGGTCATCGCCACGATCAAGCCCAAACCGCCTTCCACGGCGATGACCGGTACATAGTTGGGGGCGTAGCCACCGTCTTTATTGGGTAAGATGCGGCTGTCCGGATCGGCCGCGGGAGACTGGAACGGACTCTTCTCGGGGTTGATCCCGTTGGCCTTGCGCTCGGCATCCATCTTCTCGCAATGGGCAAGCTGTTCCATCAGCTTCGCCTTCTGCGCCAAGAGTTCCTGCACTTGAGCGGGGAGTTGTTCGCCATTTGCGTCGTCTCCCAGAATCGATTGGGCGACCTGCTGGCGTTCATCGCTCTCGTCGACCATCGCGTAATAGCCCGTGAGTTGCTCATCGACCACTTCAATGAGCCGCGTCAGCTTCTTGCTCGTCAGCACGTTACTCCGGCTGGCATTGGCTTGGACCTTGGTGGCATCGACAAACAACTCCGCAATCTTCACGAGCCCCAGGTCCTGGGCTTGGCGAATCAACTGCCGGTGCAAATCCTTCAGTGCCTTGGCATTCGCACGACGAAACTTGGACAACGTCGTGTGGTCGAAGACTTCTCCGTGCGTGAGCCATTGGAATTCCAATTGGTAACGCAGTTGCAGTTCCAGGCTCCGCGTGCTGGAGACGCGGCGAAAGAAGGCCCAGATCCAGACCCCTGCCAGATAGCGAGGATGAATCGGGGGACGGCCTCGCCGGTCCGGCGAGTAGTTCTCTTCGAACGCTGACCAGTCGCAGGCCGAGAGCAGCACGTCGACCAACCGAATCGGATGATCCAGAGGGATCATGTCGTCGAGCGAGAGGGGCAGCACGTTCGCCTGCTCACGAGATGCTGCGGGGTGAGCGTAGATCATGGGCTTCCAAGCCTCCTGAATGAATGCCAGGCCCTAGTTTAGCGCCATCCCCGCTTCAATCAACCTGAGGGGGCCACATACCCACCGAATAAATCAACAGTCCCCTTGCCCCGTTGGACGGCAAGGTTGGCAGCTAGCCGGGTGACGCGCACACGGACCTCGCTTTGCTCGACCGTGCCCGACGAGCCGCAGTGCCCCGCGTGCCGCCGGCCCACAGGGGCCGGCGGCACGCGGGGCATGAGAATCGCGCATGAGAAAAAAA
>CAZZPH010000453.1:0-2084 GCA_964655725.1 uncultured Hyphomicrobium sp. | reverse complement strand
CCGCTGGCGCGTGACCCTGACACCCGCGTCGCGCAGGGCCGCCAGCATCCGGTCACATGCCCCGGAAACCACGCCGCACTGGCAACTGACGCCCGCAGGAACCGCGCAGGCGCGCGACACCCTGCGCGGGATGAACCAGGACGTGGTGCCATGATCGCCGCCGCATTCGACAGCATTCCGGCGATGATCGTGCTGACCGGCGTGCTGACCGGCATCTCGGCGGCCCTTCTGGGCACGTTTCTCGTGCTGCGCGGATCGGCCATGCTGACCGATGCGATCAGCCATTCCATCGTCTTCGGCATCGTCGTGGTCTGGCTGCTGACGCGCCAGACCGAGGGCCCGCTGCAACTGATTGGGGCAGCGCTGACGGGCGTGTTGACCGTGGTGCTGACCGAGGTGCTGGCCCGGTCGCGGCTGGTCAGGACGGATGCGGCCATTGGCCTGGTCTTTCCGGCGCTGTTCGCGGCGGGTGTCCTGCTGATCGGCATCTACGCCCGCCAGGTGCATATCGACGCCCATGCCGTGCTTCTTGGCGAGATCGGCTTTGTCTGGCTGGACACGGTGACCGTGGGCGGGGTGGCCGTGCCGCGCTCTGTGCTGGTGCTGTCGGTCATGCTGGCGATCAACGGCGGCTTCGTGCTTCTGCTCTGGAAGGAGCTGAAGCTGGCCACCTTCGACCCCGCCCTGGCGGCAGCGCTGGGCTTTCTGCCCGGTGTGCTGTTCTACGCGCTTTTGTCGCTGACCAGTGCCACGGCGGTAGCCGCGTTCGATGCCGTCGGGGTGGTGCTGTTTCTTGCCTTCGTGATTGTGCCGCCCGCCACGGCCTTTCTGCTGACCGACCGGCTGGGGCGGATGATCGGCATTGCCGTTGCAGTGGCGGTGCTGTCCTGCGTCACCGGCTACGGCCTGGCCGTCCGGTGGGACGTGTCGATCGGCGGCATGATGGCCACGATGACCGGGGCCTGCTTCACGCTGGCGCTGCTCCTGGCGCCACGACAGGGCATGATTGCGCAGGTCGTCTTGCGGCGAGGTCAGCGTCAGGACAACGACCTGCGGGCGCTTGTCGTTCACCTTTACAGCCACCAGGGCACACCCGACATGGCCGAAGAAAACACCGCCCGCGCGCTGGTCGAGCATCTGTCCTGGCCGCGCAACAAAGCGCAGGCGGTAATCCTGCACTGCCTTGACCGCGGCCTGATCCGGCGCGACGGCCCGCTGCTCGCGCTGTCCGACCTGGGCCTTGCCATGGCGCGGGACATCTTCGAACCATGGGCCGGACGGACCGCGCGGTAGGTCAGGCCATTCACGCCGGAACCAGGCGCACGTCTGCCGTACTGCGGCTGTGTTGCACAAATCGGCTGAGGGTCGGAGTTCCGCTTTCCCCGGAAGACCTATCCTGTGACCTCTGTGATGGGTGTGCCGGGCGCGGTGAAGCCGTTCAAGACGGCGACGCGAACCTGGAACTCTGCGACCTGACGATCGAAGTCCCTGGCGGACAGGCGCTGACCAAGCAGCTTGACGCAGTGCATCTTGGTCTCGGCCCTGCTTCGGCGGTGATAGCCGCTCCATCGTCGCCAGATGGTCCGTCCGACGCGCTTCGTTGTGCGCAGGATTTCGTTGCGGGTCGAGGCATTGTCCGCCATTGGTCCGAGGACAATGCCGAGGGGCCCCGGCGGTGTCGGGCTTCCAGGGTCGGGCGTTCTTGCGGGGCGGGATGATTGCGGCGGCCCCACGGGCAGCGATAGCGTCGTGGCACTTGCGGGTATCGAAGGCACCGTCGGCTGTGACGCTGGCGATCTCCTGCTCGGGCGGGATCTGGTCAAGCAACTCGGGCAGCATCCCTCGCCGGTTCGCTTGAACCGGTGGCGCTTACCGGCTCGACATCGCCCACATCGCTTGTGGTGAACTCGGCGGCCCGGATCTCCAGGGATTTCTCGTCGATGCCGATGTGGATCTTGCGCCAGACGCGCCGTTTGGAGCCACCGTGCTTGCGGGCGTTCCACTCCCCTTCGCCCTCCACCTTGATCCCCCTCGCCGGTTCGCTCGAACCGGTGGCGCTTACCGGCTCGATGTCGACCAGAAGG
>CAZZPH010000452.1:0-2092 GCA_964655725.1 uncultured Hyphomicrobium sp. | reverse complement strand
GGATGCGGCATCGGAGGACGCACCGCCTCGATCGGTTTGGGTGGTGTTGCGGCCTTCTCCCGGGCCGCTGGCGCAGGGCGCGCTGCCTGCGCGGATTGGGCCGGCTTGGATACGGGCCCTCGTGCTTCGCTGGGCGGTGGAACGTCGGGTCGGTCACAAAAGCGGGCGCGGAATTGGCCCGCCACCCATTCGATCGAGCTGGCGTACTTGGGATCGACAGCCCAGCGGCGCGCCAGATCGTTGAACCGGACAGGACGGTTCAGCTTCTGCGAAAGAGCGACGATGTGTTCCTGCTTCAGCCTCGTGCGTGGCGCGACGGGCTCAGCAAGCCGCTCGCCGGAATAGGCAACAAGGTGCTGGATCTGGGCCAGCACGCCCGTCTTGACGTCAGGGAAGCTGTCGCCTGGAACCCCACCCCCCGTGGTGCCGATTCCGGCGAAATTGTTCTGGCGCGGATTGACATCGCCCATGCGGCCGTCGGGGCGGCGGAACGAGAGAAAGTTCGTCTCAATCGCCATCTGGAAGAAGGCGTAGTCCCACCGGACGCGCCAGCCTTCACCGTAATGCTTGTACCAGTGCGCGATGTCCTTGAAGCGTGGATCGAGGCGAGGATTGCGTTCGCTCAGATACGCCATCAGGCGATCCGGGCTCACGCAGGCGGGGACGCGGTTCTCCTGCGAAATGCGGATCTCCGGCAAGCGTGCGGGTGTGGCTTGAGCGGCCCCAAACGCACCGGGCAGCAGCAATGTGCCCAAGACGACGGACCACAGTGGCCGGGTGACGCCTGTTTTTGTGACATGACCGCGGAACGCCAACGACATCAATCCTCCGCAGATGCTGTGTTGATGGGTGCGTACCGGCGGGCTTGGGTGGTTTCAGCCCTCGGGGCAGAGCTCAAATGCTTTCTCGAGGGCCTGGGCGGGGCTCGTGAATTCGCCAATCGACTGGCCGCCTTTGGCGTAGGCCGTGATGTAGGCCTCCGCTTCCTTCTTCTCGGCGCCTTCGTTGACATCGAGCACCGTGTAATTCGTCGTGTCGGACGCGGAAGCGCGGATGATGATCGCCTTGGAGCCGCCGTAGCTTGCCTGCCAGACCCGGCATTTCGGTGTTGCAGGAGCCGGCTTGGGCTTCACGTTCGTAGCCAAGGCTGCGGTATCGATCTTCGCTGTGTCGCTTTCAGGGGGCAGCGCCAACGCTTCATCGGGTGATTTCTGGTTGAGGATCTTGACCTGGGGGCTGACGGCCTCGCGGTTGACGGGCGAGGATAGGGCGGCGGCCTTGGTGAGATCACCCGCGGCAAGATCCGTGGCCCCGAGGCTCGACATCCCTGGCGGTGGCGTGTTTGCCGGCGTCGCGCTGCTCTTGGCGGCAGTAAGTTTGGTTGTTGCCCCCGCGCCTGGACGCGCCTCGGCCAGGAGTTCCGGTTGCGGGTCTTCCGATTTGCAGGGGCCGTCGAAGAACGCCGCGGCGACCGCGGCGATGTCGCGTGGATAGCCACGGCTGGAGGGCGCCCATTTGCTGGATAGCTGCTTGTAAGTCACGGGACCCTTGATCGAGGCACGCCATTTGTCGAGCACACGCCAGTCCTGTACGTTGCGCGTGCGTTCCGCGGCGGGGCTTTCGATCGTGTCTCCTGCATACATCGCCACATGCTGCAAGTGCGCGCGCACGCCCGTTGCGACGTCGGCGAAGCTCTCGCCGCGCACACCTTTACCGGTAGCGCCAAGTCCCGCGAAGTTGTTCTGATCGGGTTTGACATCGCCCTTGTAGGAGAGGCTGCCGGTCTCCACGATCATCTGGAAAAACGCATAATCCCACCGCAGTCCGAGGGCTTCGCCCTCACGCATGTAATCGACGGCGATCTTCGAGAACTTGCCGTCGAGTTTAGGATTGCGCTGGTTCAGATAGGTCATCAAGCGGCCGGGTGTTGCGCACTCGGGCACGCCGTTCGTCTCAGTGGCTTTGATGGCGGGAAGCTCGGCGGCTGTAGCGGGAGCGGCAAGAGCGAGGGCTGCGAGGCAGGCGAATACGGCGGATGCCGCCGGGGCGAAAGCTCTCATGGTCTCGGTCCATTCTCGAACGCGGCACCCGC
>CAZZPH010000451.1:0-2105 GCA_964655725.1 uncultured Hyphomicrobium sp. | reverse complement strand
AATCATGGTTGCTCTAGCACTTGCGATGAATGGCTGTCAGCACGCAGCCTCTCTCCCCGTTGCGGCTGATACAGGCGAGCCCGTGCCGTACATCACGTTCGAGGAATTCGCCGCAACCTTGGCTGATGAAATGGATGTGGTACTCGTCGAGTTCTGCGTGCCACATGGCTGTTTCCGTTGCGACGAAATGCGTAAGCAAGTCGACCAATTGGCGAGCGATGACCGGCTGACGATTCGACGCGTGAATCTTAGTCAGCAGCCGGGACTGGCTTGGGAGTTCGGAGTCAAGGTGTGTCCGAGCTATATCGCGTTTCGCAATAGAGAGGAAGTGTTTCGCGCAGCGTATCCGACGAGTGCCGACCTCATCGCCGCGGGGATCGATCAGGCCCTGCGAAATTCCTCAGCGGAGCAACTATCCGTCATCGATAAATGAGTAATCCAATCATCTCCATCGTGTGAGTCGAAACTATGCACTCAAAACTACCCGTCACTGTCCTCTCCGGCTTTCTCGGCGCCGGTAAGACCACCGTCCTGAATCACGTGTTGGCCAACCGCCAAGGCCTGCGAGTTGCTGTGATTGTTAACGACATGAGCGAAGTGAACATCGACGCCTCGCTCGTCCGCGGTGGCGACGCAGCGCTCAGTCGTACCGAAGAAAAGCTGGTCGAAATGTCGAACGGATGCATCTGTCGCACGCTTCGCGAAGACTTACTACGGGAAGTGGCAGAATTGGCCAGAGATGGCCGTTTCGATTACCTGCTGAACCGGCGGTACGGATGTCTGCGCGACTGTTGCGACAGTGAGTCTTCCGAAGGGGCTGTTCGATGAAGGCAGGAACCGACATCAAGATTTTCGACGCGGTTGTCGTCGGGGCCGGGGCCGCGGGTGTCGGTGTCGGCGTCGCGTTGAAGCACGCCGGAGTCGAGAACTTCGTTGTGATCGATCGCCACGGCGTGGGCGCTTCGTTCGACCGCTGGCCCGCCGAGACGCGGTTCATCACCCCGTCGTTCCCGACCAACTCGATCGGAATGCTGGACTTGAACTCGGTCGCGATCGGCGTCTCGCCCGCGTACAGCCTCAGGGTCGAGCACCCCACGGGGTCCGAGTACGCCGCCCACCTACGCTCCGTCGCGGAGCACTTTGAGCTGCCCATGCGCGAGGGCATGGACGTGATCCGCGTGACTAGGCACGCCGACCTGTTTCTCATCGAAGCCCAGGACGAGACCCTGTACTGCAAGCACCTGATCTGGGCAGCGGGAGAGTTTCAGTACCCCAAGCATCTTCAGTTCCAAGGCGCGGAACTCTGCCGACACACCGCGACGGTCCCGTCGTACGGCGATCTGCTGGGCGACGACTTCGTGATCATCGGCGGCTACGAGTCGGGCGTTGACGCCGCCTTTCACCTCGCCTCGTACGACAAGCGGGTCCGGCTGCTCGACGCCGGCTGCCCGTGGGGGGACGAGTCATCGGACCCCAGCGTTGCGCTGTCGACTTACTCACTGGAACGGATGCGGGAGGAGTGGTTCGAGTCACAGGTAGAACTCTTACCCAGTTGTGAGGTGTGCGCTGTCGAGCGGCGTGGTGACGCGTACGTCGTCTGCACTTGTGACGAGCGAGAGATTCACACGTCCACGCAGCCGCTGCTGGCGACTGGCTTCGAGGGCAGCTGGCGGCTCGTCGCCGACCTGTTCGAACTGCGTGAAGACGGATTCCCCATGCTCTCCGAACACGACGAATCGACCATCACGCCCGGGCTTTACCTTTGCGGCCCGTCGGTTCGACATGACCAGCACGTCTTCTGTTTTATCTACAAGTACCGACAACGTTTTGCCGTCGTGGCCAAAGCGATTGCCACGTCGCTCGGACTCCCGGCGGAAGAGTTAGAAACATATCGCCGGTGGGGCATGTACCTAGATGACCTGTCGTGCTGTGGAGAGGAGTGCGTATGTTAAACGATAAGACGAGTGCTTCCGTTACGCCCAGCGTAGGGCCAACTCTGGTTGCGAGAGTGCTGCGAATTGAGTGGCTCGGTCAGACGATGGCCAGCGTTTGCTGGATAGCAAGCGTGCTGGCTTACGGCGTCAGTTCCAGCGGAGACTGGCTGC
>CAZZPH010000450.1:0-2113 GCA_964655725.1 uncultured Hyphomicrobium sp. | reverse complement strand
CGCGGAGACCGACCAGGACCGCGACGTCATGATGAACTCGGTGGCGCCCTTCTGGGACGGCAACGAGACCTGGCTGATTCTGGGTGGCGGCGGTCTGTTCGTCGCGTTCCCGATGGCCTACGGCATCATCATGTCGGGACTTTACCTGCCGATTATCATCATGCTGCTGGCCCTCGTGTTCCGCGGCGTCGCGTTCGAGTTCCGCTGGGTCGCCAAGCCTCGCCATCAGTTCTGGGACGTAGCGTTCGCCGGCGGGTCCATCGTTGCGGCCTTCATGCAGGGGGTCGTGCTGGGCGGGCTGCTGGGCGGGCTGCCGGTTTCGGATGGGCACTTCTCGGGAGGCATGCTGGATTGGGTCGCGCCGTTCCCGCTGTTCGTCGGCCTAGCAACGGTTGCCGGATATGCGCTCCTTGGCACCACGTGGCTGATGATGAAAACCGAAGGCGAGGTTGCCGTGCGGGCGCGTCTTCAGGCGCGCTCCCTGTTGCCGGTGGTGCTGGTGTTCATGGCCGTTGTGAGCGTGTGGACGCCACTTGCGGAACCGCGCATCTGGGAGCGCTGGTTCTCGATGCCGAATCTCATGTACCTCTCACCTGTCCCCGTGCTGACGGCCCTTGCTGCTTTCATCGTGTGGCGTGGCATTGAGCGCGGTTCGGACACCTCTCCCTTCATCGGCTCTGTGACGTTGTTTCTTCTAGGATTTGCTGGGCTTGCCATCTCGACCCTGCCGTTGATCGTCCCGCCATCGGTGACGGTGTGGGATGCAGCCGCTCATCCGTCCTCGCAGATGTTCATGCTGGTCGGCACGGTTATCCTGCTGCCTGTCATCCTCGGATACACCGCGTTCGTGTACTGGACGTTTCGTGGCAAGGTCCGCCCTGGCGAGGGATATCACTGACACGGGCGGACGTATTCTAGCCGCGGCTCGTCGGGTCTTGCCTGGTGAGGGACCCCCGGTGTGCGCACGCAGGTATCACCGATGGCCCGCGCGGGCCCAAAGATTGTGCCGGTCGCGGAGATTATCGGGTGCTGCCCGTGTGGTCTATTTCGCGCGGACGCTGACGGCAATCCGCCGGTTCTTGGCGCGCCCGTCTGCCGTCGCATTGTCAGCGATGGGATGCCGGTCGCCATACCCCTCGTGCTCCAGACGGTCGCCGGCAATGCCAGTTGCAACCAGAGCATCGACAACCGCTTTGGCGCGGGCATCGGAAAGCTCGATGTTCTTTGCGGCATTTCCGGTGTTGTCGGTGTAGCCGCCAATCTTGATGTTCACGCTCGGGAAGGCCCGCAGAATTGCCGCGATGTTGTCGACCTGAGCTTTGGAATCGGCGGTCAGGCGTGCGGAGCCGGTTTCAAAGTTGAGCCGGTCGAAGTCAAACCACTTTCCCTTGTCGATCTCGGCGCTGGCGTCATTGATGAAGGCCAGCAACTGATTTTCGACGCCTGTGGCCGCCGCTTCGATTTCCGTGCCGCCGGCCAGTGCAAGTTTCGTCAGGCTGGGTGAGGTGGTTTGCGCAGGTTGTTCGGGCGCAGGGGCGGGTGCGGGATCGGCCGGGGCAACGGCGGCGGCAGGGGCCGATGGCGCTTCGGCAACGGGTGCGGGTGCGGCGGCGGGTGCCTTCGCCTCGGGTGCCGGGGGCGCTTCCACCTCCGGCGAGGCCGCTGGGGCGACGGCGGCCGGGCTCGCAGGATTGTTGTGCACAGCGTACTTCGCGATGACCTGCGCGGCGACCCCAAGGAAGAAGATGAAGCCCAGAACGCCCAAAACAATCGGCGCCATTCGAATGTCGTCGTTCTCGCGCGATGCGGTCATGGTGGCACTCCCGTTGCTAGATCCCCAGGGCCGGCGGGAAACCGGGACGAAGACCTGCTCTGCGGCACTGACCAGGGGGTGCATCAGGCAGGCAGAGTGTATCGGCTGCTGCCGGCGGGATGCCGCCCGTGGCGGGTCATACCGGTGAACGTCTCAAGATCGGAGCCAAAAGTCAATCTCGGTGGTCATTATATAGTGTCATCGATTCAGGACGCTCGTCGAGCCAGAACGCATCGGCGGGCGCGATCCTGGCTGTCCCGCACGTTACGTCGAACAGTCAGGGCGGGGTCATCAGGCCCA
>CAZZPH010000449.1:0-2117 GCA_964655725.1 uncultured Hyphomicrobium sp. | reverse complement strand
TGCTGCATCTTTCCCTTGGTATCGCTGAACCTCAGGTCAACGAACTTGACGTCCTTGTCCTTGATGAGCTTGAGCACATCGTCGACAGTCTTCATGGGAACTCCCCTTTTTCGTCGTGAATTCAAATTGATGAGCAGGTTCAGATCGCGTCTGTGCCGTGCTCGCCGGTGCGGATGCGGATCGCTTCTTCGATATTTGAGATGAAGATCTTGCCGTCGCCGATGCGGCCGGTTTTGGCCGCCTTCTGAATGGCATCCACGGCCTTCTCCAGCATCTCGTCGGCGAGAACCACCTCGATTTTGACCTTGGGCAGGAAATCCACCACGTATTCGGCGCCGCGATAGAGCTCGGTATGCCCCTTCTGACGCCCGAATCCCTTGGCTTCGATGACGGTGATGCCTTGAAGGCCGAGTTCCTGCAGGGCCTCTTTCACCTCGTCCAGCTTGAACGGCTTGATGATTGCTTCAATCTTCTTCATGGACTTGCCTGACCTCCCGCGCGCGCCGGGTTTTTCGCTTGATTGAGCCCTGATCTTGCGCGCGAGCGATGGTTAGCACGCACCATGCCAGTTGCAGACTGAAAGAAAAAAGCAATCTATGGCAGAGGGTTGCGGCGATTTTGCCTGATTTTCGGGCGCGCCAGACATGAAGGCGTGACTAAAAGGAAGGCAAAGCGCTGAATTATTAGGCAGGCCGGTTGTGCGTGGCAGCAATCGGGCGTGACGGGATAGGCTGAGAACATGAGCGAAGTGAGCGTCCGTCATGGGGGCGCAGGACACGAGCTTCTGACAGCGGATCAGATGGCGCAGGCCGACCGGCTCGCGATCGCGTCTGGCGTTGCCTCACTCACGCTCATGGAGAACGCCGGACGTGCCGTCGCGGATGAGGTGCGCCGCATGATGGCGCCGGGCGCGCGCATCGCCATCCTGTGTGGCCCGGGCAACAACGGGGGCGACGGTTTCGTCGCGGCCCGGCATCTCAAACGCGCCAGCTATGATGTCAGGGTTCATCTACTGGGCGATAGGGCGGCGCTGAAGGGTGACGCTGCTGAGATGGCGCGCCGCTACGATGGCCCGGTTCGCGCCATGGACCCAATCGCGCTCCAGAGCATGCACCTCGTCGTCGATGCGCTGTTTGGCGCTGGCCTTACGCGGCCCTTGGAGGGGCTGGCGGGCGAGATGGTCGCGGCGATCACAGCGAGCGGGTTGCCGGTCGTGGCCGTGGACGTCCCCAGCGGACTGGATGCGACAACGGGCCAAGCGCTGGGGCCGGTCGTGCAGGCCACCCGCACGGTGACGTTTTTCCGGAAGAAGCCGGGTCACCTCTTGATGCCGGGCCGGGAGCATTGCGGAGTGACGGTTGTTGCCGAAATCGGCATTCCCTCAAGCGTGCTGAGCCGGATTGGCGAAGAGGGCGGCGATGGAATTGAAAGGGTCGCGACCTTCGAGAACGGCCCCCCGCTCTGGCAAGCCTGTTTTCCGGCGCCTGGGGTTGCGGGCCACAAGTACAGCCGGGGACACGCGGTGGTGGTCTCGGGCCCCGCGGGAAAGACTGGTGCGGCGCGGCTGGCGGCGCGTGGCGCGCTCAGAATCGGTGCGGGCCTCGTCACAGTGGCAAGTCCGCAGGATGCGCTGAGCGAAAACGCCGCTCACCTCACCGCGATCATGCTTATGCCCTTCGAAGGCACCGAAGAGATGCCCTTCGGTTCGGGGATTGCTCCCATCCTTCGGGATAAGCGCAAGAATGCGGTTCTCGTCGGGCCGGGCAACGGCATCGGAATGCTGACCCACAACCATGCCAAGTCGGCACTCGCGAGCGGTGCGGCCGTTGTGCTCGATGCGGATGCATTCACCGCCTTCGCGGGACACTACGACATCGATCTGTTCCGTGCCATTGCTGCAGAGCCTGGGCGCCCGGTCGTCATGACACCGCACGAGGGCGAGTTTGCGCGCGTGCCCGTCTTTGCGTCCTCCGGGCGCGACAAGCTGGAGCGCGCCCGTGCGGTTGCGAAGGCTTCAGGAGCGATTATGGTGCTCAAGGGGCCTGATACTGTGATCGCGGCGCCCGACGGGCGGGCCGCCATCAACGCCAATGCTCCGCCGACCCTGGCGACCGCTG
>CAZZPH010000448.1:0-2126 GCA_964655725.1 uncultured Hyphomicrobium sp. | reverse complement strand
GGTCTGGTCATTGGAACCTCACAACCTTCACGAACGTTCGCGCAGTCGGGCTAACGACCGCGCTTCAGCCGCGGCGGCCGTCCGCGCGCATTGTGCCACAGGCGCCGGCCGCCGTCGGCTGCAAGCGCCGGTTAGGCGGCACTCTCACTTCAGGATCTTGTCGTAGAACTCATTCATACGCGCGACCACGTCGGCTTCCCTGTCCCTGTACAGGTGATGGCTCGCATCGGTCAACACGACGACCTCTCCGCCATTGGCCTCGCGCCGAAACTTTGCAGCCATCCGCTCAACTAGAGCCGTCGCCTCCGTAGCCCAGTACGCATCTGCTCGTTGGCGCGTCGCCTCAGAGGCGTCGGCCGCGACATAGGGATGCCGGCTCTGGGCCGCGAAGAATGCCAGTGACGGTGAACGCAGAACGCTGAAGGTTGGAGAATAGGTGTTCCACCACGCGTCGATCTGCCCAGATGGAGAATCGGATGGGGCGAGTGTCCCAATCATAGGATCCCGTCTCATGACTCCAGCTGCGTCGATAGGATCGATAGCTGCGTCGAGATAGACGAGGCTCAGCACTCGTTCTGGGTATTGCCGCGCGAGTTCGGTCATCTCGACACCGGCCATCGAATGGCCCACCAGGTGCGCAGCCCGGATCTCCAGGGCGTCCAGCACGTGCAGCACGTCCAAGGTGAGGGTGGCTTGATCATAGCCACGGGTTGGCCGGGACGATGGCGCGACCCCGCGTCGAGTCATGGCGACGACTCGAAAGCGACTTCGGAATCGCACGGCGATTGAGTCGAAGGTGTGCGCAGTGTCGCCGAAGCCCGTGAGGAACACCATGTCCGGGCCAGGACCACCCCAGTCAAGTACGTGGAGCGTGACCTGGTCAATCTCGACGAATCGCTCCGTGTGCGGGGATTCATCCTCCTGGGCCTGGCACGGCCCCTCGCCGGCCACGAGGAGCGCGGCCAGCAGCCCCGCGATAAAGGAATAGGTGCCAGTAGTCATCGCGCCCGGTCTGATCTTGTCCGCCTAACGCCCGGCTTCAGCCGCGGCGGCTCAGGATGTCACCAGCCGCCGTCGGCTGCAAGCGAATGTTAGCCAGTCCATCGATCAGCGCTCACTCGGTCTTTCGATACTTGGTGCCGAGCCACGTCTTCTGGTCTGTCGCCTTGTGTTTCGTGTCAGACGAACCACCGCGGCTTTCCGTGTACTCTTGGCCCAGCCAGTCTGTGCGCTTCCGAGATGTCGACTTCACCCGCCCATCGCTGGCGCGTGTTTCTCGATACGGGTTTCCCAGCCAGTCTGACCGCTCCCTGGTGACTCCGGTCTTAACGCCGGAGGCGCTTCGGTGGGTCCGCCTCTCGTTGCCAAGCCAGTCCTTGTCGTCGCGCGACTCGCCGATGAGCTGATTGATGCTGTTGTACGTTCGGAACACTATGTTGCCCAGCCAGTCCGTTTCTCTAACCGTTCGGAACGGCTTGTGCCGGAACAAATCACGGCAGTCTTGGCAACGCCGTGGCAAGTCCCAGCCCTTCTGCCGACACTGAACCTGCGTCCCAGTGGAGATCGAGAAAGTCTTGCCGCAATGCTCGCAGGCCTTGTCGGTTGGCGTGTACTCCCTGCGACACGATTCGCAGAACTTTGGAGGATGATCCCAATCACGGTTGGCACGGATTCCACGACTACAGGAGCCGCACGTTACCTCGTACCATTTTGCTTCGCGCTTGGCTTTGCAGGATTTGCAGACTTTCGGAGGGTTATCCCAGTCTCGATGAATCCGCAGTGACGTGCCACAATCATCGCACGACCGCTCATACCACTGTGCGGCTCTCGCGGCCTTGCACGACTTACAGGTGTTCGGCGGATTGTCCCAGTCGCGGTGGATCTTCAGGGTCGTACCACAGTCGTCGCAGGACCGCTCGTACCACTGCGCCTTGCGATCCTCGCGACAGGACTTGCAGATTCGCGGAGGATCACTCCAATCCTCGTGAATGCGCATCTCGGCGCCGCAGTCGTCGCACGACCTGCTGTACCAGCTGCTCATGGTCAATTCACCGTCTTGCCCCTGATCTGGCTAACGATAAGTCGACCGTTCCGCCTAATCCAGCGTGACAGCGGTCGCCGCAACA
>CAZZPH010000447.1:0-2132 GCA_964655725.1 uncultured Hyphomicrobium sp. | reverse complement strand
GGAGGACATCCGTTATCGCGGCCACGAGATAATTGCCGATCGCATCAAGCGCTACAGCATTGACTGCGACTGGAAGCCGGGTTGGATGGAGGTGGCCGCCCGGCCCAAGCACATGAAGGCCATTCGCCGTCACTACGAAGAGCGGATCGCAGCCGGTGAGGCATCGCACCTGGAACTCGTCGAAAAGCAGGATCTGCAGCAGGTGCTGGCCTCGAGCCTCTATCACGGGGGCTACATCGATCGGCGCAGTGGGCATCTTCATCCGCTCAAATTGTGTCATGGCGAGGCGAGGGCCGCTGCCGGTCTGGGTGTGCAGTTCTTCGAGGGCTCCAAGGTCATCGAGTTCCAGGGTGGGGCAAAGCCCTTCGTGCGCACGGAGCATGGACGGGTTGATGCAGATGCGATCGTGTTGGGCGGGGATACCGCGCACGACTTCGAGCGTGGCCGTCTTTTCGGACTGCAATTTCCGACAGGCAGCTACATTATCGCAACGGAGCCTATCGAGCCGGAGCTTGCCCGTCAGCTCAATCCACAGGATCTGGCGATCTGCGACAGCAATCTGGTGCTGGATTATTTTCGACTGTCGGCCGACAATCGCATGCTGTTCGGCGGGCGCTGCAATTACTCCAACCGCGATCCCGGCGATATCACAGCCACCATGCGCGCGCGCCTCGTTCAGATCTTTCCGCAGTTGGCGGCCAAGCGCATTGACTTCACGTGGTCGGGCCGCATCGGCATCGTACTCAATCGCGTCCCTGCGATTGGAGCCTTGGAGCCGAATGTCTATTACATGCAGGGCTACTGCGGGCATGGCGTGAATGCGACCCACATCGCCGGCGAGATCGTGGCGGACGCCATCTGCGGCACGACGGACAAATTCGACATGTTCAATCGCATCCGCCACGTGCGGCTGCCGATCGGGCGCTGGGCAGGAAACCAGCTTCTCGCATTGGGAATGATCTATTACCGGTTGCGCGATCTGATGTAGGCGGCGCCTCGAAGTTTCATTTGAGCGGATGTTCGCTCAGCACGTAGTCCCGACCGGCCGCGTGACAGCCTGAACACAGCGTCACGCCGGTGCCAGCAGCAACGGGCCGCGACGGGTCAGTGGTGCTGGTCACCTCGTACCAATACCAGCCGTTGCCGCCGTCGCTTTGTGCGGCCGTCTTGATGGCAACGGCCCAGCCTTGCAGCGCGCCGTCCTCGCCAAACATTTCCTTGATAGCTGCCGCGCCTTCCGGGTGTTCGTCATTGCCGGCCGCCAAGGACGCATCGAGCGCAGCATTGAGGTAGACACGAACAGGCAGCCCGAAGTTCAGATGCGGCCCGGCGGATGGATGCCGATCGGTCTCCTTGGCCGACAATCCCTGGTAGGCCCCGGATTGCAGATACTGAAAAAGAAGCGCGGAATCGGCCGGCGGGGCTTCGATACTTTGGTTTTCCGGCGCGCCTCCGGCGGCGGATGGTCCTGCCGTGACTGCGAAGGCAAGGCCGACCAGAACGGCAGACATGGCGGCGCCCGTCACGAGCAAGGCATGGTCGCGCAGGTGGCGATTGAACATGACGTCGACCTCCGGATCGATGTGCTTGGGGGAGATTGGGTAAGTGCTGGTGCGGTGTGAACGTTCGACTGAGATGGGGCCGGCGATCCGAGGGGGGGAGCCAGGATCGGATCGCCGGAGTTGCCGGGCCGCAATCAGCGACCAGACAAGATGCCGCCGGTGGTGACAAAGTGGCCGGTGCTTGCGCCGTCTCTCAGAACGTCACTGGCCTGAACCGAGGCGGAGCCGGCGGCGAGTGCGAGGGCGAGGAGGGCGGTTTTGATCACGGTGCTCATGAGATTATCTCCGGTTGTCGAGAGAGCGGGGTTTTGGGATTGGTGACGGGGGATGCGTCAGATCAGGGGCCGTACTGCAGGCCCTGATAGCCGTGGACGGCGAAGTCGTCGGCCTGGACCGGTGCGATACCGCTGGCGGCGAAGGCGATGGTGGCGATGGCTGCGATGATGAGGCTCTTCATGATCATCTCCTTGGGAGTTGGTTTTGGCTTCGGTTTGATCGGGAGGCTTGTTCTCGCCCCGTCCGATGAAAACAATACTAGCCGGACAGTATCGTAATTGCAATACGAAACGG
>CAZZPH010000446.1:0-2139 GCA_964655725.1 uncultured Hyphomicrobium sp. | reverse complement strand
AAGGGCAATCGCGACTACGCCCTTGCCGTTGCGCGAACGGCCTACGAGGCCGGCGCGCGCTGGATCGTTCTGTGCGACACCAACGGGGGAACGCTGCCCCATGAGGTGGAGCGCATCGTCGCCGATGTGGCGAAGGCCGTTCCAGGCGACCAGCTCGGTATCCACACCCATAACGATACGGAGAATGCGGTCGCCAACTCGCTCGCCGCCGTGCGCGCGGGCTGCCGCCAGATCCAGGGCACACTCAACGGGCTCGGTGAGCGCTGCGGGAACGCCAATCTCACGTCGATCATTCCTACGCTTCTGCTGAAGTCGGAGTTCGCGGATCGTTTCGAAACCGGCATCACAGCTGAGCGCCTGCGCTCGCTCACGCATGCCAGCCGTATGCTCGACGAGGTCTTAAACCGCGCACCGATGAAGCAAGCCCCGTATGTGGGCGAGGCGGCATTCGCCACCAAGGCCGGCATTCATGCCTCCGCGATCCTCAAGGAACCCGAGACCTACGAGCATGTGCCGCCGGAGGCGGTGGGCAATGAGCGCCGCCTTTTGGTTTCCAAACAGGCGGGGCGCTCCAATGTGCTGGCGGCGCTCGAACGGTTCGGCCTTGCCTCCATGAAGGATGACGAGCGCGTCGGCGATCTCCTGGCGGAGGTGAAGTCGCGCGAAGCCGTGGGCTATTCGTACGAGTCGGCCGAAGCGTCGTTTGAACTTCTGGCGCGCCGGATGCTTTCCAACGTCCCGCAGTATTTCAGCGTCGACAGCTTTCGCGTCATGGTGGAGCGGCGTCACAATGCGTTGGGCCAGCTCGTTACGGTCTCCGAGGCAATCGTCAAAGTGTTCATCAACGGCGACAGCGATCCGCTGTGGTCGGTGGGTGAGGGCAACGGTCCTGTGAACGCGCTCGATCAGGCGCTTCGCAGGGATCTTGGCCGCTACCAGAAGCACATCGAGGGCGTCGAGCTTGTCGACTATAAGGTCCGCATCCTGACCGGCGGAACGGAAGCCGTCACGCGCGTTCTGGTGGAATCGCTCGATAAGGCAACGGGTGAACGCTGGATCACGGTCGGCGTGTCGCCCAACATCATCGACGCCAGCTTCGAGGCCCTTCTCGACAGCATTAATTACAAATTGTTCAGGGATGGCGCCGCGATTGCCTGATTGGCAAGCTGCCGCCATCCGCGCTATTCTCAACCCATGGGCCAGCGAGGCGAGGTCAAAATCAAGAGACGAGCTAGGCTGCAGGTGGCGAGCCTGATGATCGTGTCGGGCGCCTTCGCAGCGCTTGCTGCGGATTTCTCAGCGCGCGACATCGCCCACTCGCTGTTCAAGGCCAAAGACGGCCGGCCGATCGATTTCTCGGGCGCTGACATGTCGGGGCTTGATCTTGCGGATTTGAACTTCAAGGGTGCGCGCCTCACCGGGGTCAGTTTCATGGGCACGGATCTGACGGGGGCGAGCCTCAAGGATTCCGACCTGAGTGATGCCAAGCTCGACCGCGCGACCCTGCTCAGGACCGACTTCACGAATGCCAACCTGGAGCGGGCGACCATCCTGCGTCCCAGCATCTACCAGACCTTCGAAGCCCACTGGACGGAAGCGCCACGCTTTACAGGCGCACGCATGGCTGGTTCACATCTCTTTGGCCGGTTCGAGTATACGGACTTTGCAGGCGCCGACCTTAGAGGCGCACGTTTTACCGGCAAAGACTCGCGCGACGAGCAGACGGCGCTGGCCCGCGTCAATATTTTCAGCGGCAAGTTTATGGGCGCCAATCTTGAAGGGGCAGACCTGTCCAGGGCCATGCTGCGGTTCGCTAAGTTCTCGGGTGCGAACGTCCGTGGTGTCCGCTTCGCTGGAGCCGATCTCATTCGCGCCACCTTCACGGGCGCGGATGTCACGGGTGCTGATTTCACGGGCGCGGATATGGACGAGGCCGATTTTACCGGTGCTAAGGGTTTCGACACCGTGAAGGGGCTCGATCAGGCCATCAACCGTCACCGCATCGTCGGTGTTGGAGCTGATGCGGCCCCCTGATGGTCGTGCGCGGCCACGTCCCCGAATGCAAGAGAGAGCGGGGCCCGTCATCCGAGCCCCGCTTCACCATTCATCGTCTGCCCTGCCTGATCCTCAGAACGCCTT
>CAZZPH010000445.1:0-2144 GCA_964655725.1 uncultured Hyphomicrobium sp. | reverse complement strand
GGCCCCGAGCCGTGCGCAGGCGCCCGCGAGCGGAACGTGTCAATGACTTTGCGTCACCCGTCGACGTTAATTTACTGGGCAGAGCGGCGTGTTGATGGTGGCGGTGAGGGTCTCCTTCTTGGGCGGGTTGATCCATGCGGCAGTGGGCAGCGCGTGAGGCCGGGGTCGGCGATCTTTGAAGCGCTGGGGATGAGCGAGGAACGCGGTATCGAGAGCGTGCTGTCGTTTGATGCGGATGTCGTGGGCGTATCCGTAGTGAACGCTGTGCGGCGTCATGAAGCCGATGCCGCAATGACGGTGAACGGTGTTGTACCAGGCGAAGAAGGCTTGGCAGTGGGCGCGCGCATCCTCGATACAGCCGAATCGCGCCGGGAAGTCCGGGCGGTACTTCAGGGTCTTGAACTGGGACTCGGAGTGCGGGTTGTCATCGTAGTCGTGAGGACGACTGTCGCTTCTCGCGATGACGAGGCCGAGGAGCAGATCGGAAAAGGTCTTCGAGCGCATGCTGGTGCCGCGACCGGCGTGCAGCGTTAGCGTGCCGGCGGTGACATCCTGGCGGGCGGCGGTATCAGCGATGAGTTGCTCGGCCAGATCGGCGCCCTCACGCTCGGCAAGCATCCAGCCCACGGCATACCGGTGAACCGCCCCCGGTTGTTTTGGACACGGATTTGGGGTAATTCCGTGAGACCGAAACAAGGAGCTGAAGATGAGCAAAGCTGTAAAGAAGTCTGGGGTTGCGCTGGTGGCAGTGCAAGGAGCGCGTAGCGCGACTGGAAGTGCCACCAGCGAGCCGAGTGCCGGGGCCGAGGTCAAGCGCTGGAGTGCGAACCGCAAGAAAGAGGTCGTGTTGCGCCTGCTGCGGGGAGAGCCGATCGATGCGCTCTCGCGCGAACTGGGGATCGAGACGTACCGGCTGGAGGGCTGGCGCGAGCGTGCGATGGCGGCCTTGGACGCGGGTTTGCGCGCGCGGGGCGATGACCCGCTGACGCGGCAGCTGGACGAAGCCAAGTACCGCATCGGCGAGCTGAGTATGGAGATCGAGATCCTGCGCCGGGAAAGGCAGGCACGCCGCCCTTTGGGATCGAGGAGGTCGTCGCGATGAGCGCGGAGATCTCCTCGAGCACCGGTGGTCGCTACGGGCTCGAGCGCGTGTGCTGCGTGCTCGAGTTCCCGCGCTCGACGATCTACGCCAAACGAGCAACCGAGAGTTGCAACGTGGTCGCGCTGTACCCCATGCGGCGTGGTCCGAAACCCAAGATGAGCGACGAGAGCCTCCTGGAGGCCATCCGCGCCGATTTGGCGGCCTCGCCGTTCGTGGGCGAGGGTCACCGCAAGCCCTGGGCGCGGCTGCGCCTGGCGGGCATCCGCGTCTCGCGTACGCGCGTGTGCCGGCTGATGCGGGAGAACCAGCTGCTCTCGCCGCATCGCCAGCCTCAGGGCAAGCGCGATCCGCACGATGGCAGCATCATCACCGAGCGACCCGATCAGATGTGGGGCACCGACGGCGTGCGCATCGAGACCGTCGAGGACGGATGGGTGTGGACCTTCAGCGCCGTGGACCACTGCCACGCCGAGTGCGTGGGCTGGCACGTCGCCAAGATCGGTGATCGGTTCGCGGCGCTCGAACCCATCGCTCAGGGACTCGCGCGTCACTTCGGCGGTGTGCTCGCCCAGGCGGGCCGAGGACTCGCGCTGCGCATGGATCACGGCACGCAGTACATGTCGGACCACTTCCTGAATCAGGTGAAGTTCTGGGGCGTCGCACCAAGCTTCGCGTTCGTCGCGCAGCCGCAAACCAACGGGGTCGCCGAGCGGTTCAATCGCACTCTCAAGGAGCAGGCCATCCACGGGCGCGTGTTCCGCAACATCGAAGAGGTACGTCGTGCCGTCGGCGAATTCGTCGAGCGATACAATGCGCATTGGCGTCTCGAGAAATTGGGCTTCCGCACTCCCCACGAAGCCCGTCAGGCTCATGCCTTCAAACAGGCCGCCTGATCATGCAATCCAGTGTCCAAACAACCGGTGCCGGTACACTCAATGCGCCGCACATCCGCGCCAACGTGAAGGGGGTTCCGATTGCGCAAGACAGCGAGCTGGGCGCCGACAGCAGGACTCATCACCGCGATCGCCACGCTCGCGGCCCT
>CAZZPH010000444.1:0-2165 GCA_964655725.1 uncultured Hyphomicrobium sp. | reverse complement strand
CAATCAGAATGCGCATTCATCATCTCCATATCATCGGGTGACCTCGTCTCAGGCCCCATCGGATAACCGGAAAGAGGAGAGTTGCCACTCCGCCTCCTGGCCGGCCGCGCCGGAAGCGCGACGTCAGATACCGGCCGTGTCTTCCAGTTGCCGAGTTCACAGGGAGCGCGAGCTTGGTGCCAGTACGCCCTCGGTCACCGACATTTTTAGCGGGGGTGGTTGATGCCACCCCCTGTCTGGCGGGGCGGACCGAAGCATCGTGGTCCGGCGAGGTCAACCCACAGCACTGAACGATGTTTAGGATTGGGAGGTTCAAGAGGCTGATATTTAAGCCAAACAGCTGTCGCTCAGCCTCACCATGCGCGACGGCAGGTCGCACATATGCCGTCTCAAGCGCACAATGCAACCCATTCTGCGCATGGCAGAAACATGACGCCGCAATGACGATATTGCGACGCAACATCATGGCGATCGTCGCAGGTTGCCGCTTCCATCGGCATCCGACATTCGATAGGTGCTGTCAGGCCATCGACAGAGCGGGGAGCCCATGGACGTCGAGCGCGAGACCCCTCCACCGCCGCTGCGAGATGCTCTTCCTGCTTTTCTGAAAATCGGGCTGCTGTCGTTCGGTGGACCAGCAGCGCACATTGCGCTGATGCATCGTGTGCTCGTCGATGAAAAGCGCTGGCTCAGCGAGCGCCGATTTCTGACCGGCCTCAATTTCTGCATGCTGCTTCCTGGCCCCGAGGCCATGCAACTCGTCACGTATGCTGGCTGGCGCATGTACGGTGTGCTGGGCGGACTGGCGGCAGGGCTGCTGTTCATTCTGCCGGGTGCCCTGGCGATGCTCGCGCTGGCGATCGCCTATGCCGCCTTCGGGCGCGTCCCGATTGCCGAGGCGCTGTTCCTGGGCGTCAAGGCGGCCGTTCTTGCCATCGTTGTTGAGGCGCTGATCCGCATCGGCCGGCGCACACTCAAGGGATCGAGAGAGAGGTTGGCGGCCGCGGCGGCGTTCGTTGCGATGTATTTCTTCGCTGTTCCCTTCCCGGTCATCATTCTCACCGCGGCGCTTGTGGGCTTTTTCCTATGGGTGAGCACAGATGAACCGGTGGTGGAGGAGGAGACCTCGCCGCGTGTGCCCCTGGCCACGACGGCCCGCACCATCGCCGTCTGGGGAGCAATCTGGCTGGTGCCGCTTGCACTCATGGGCGGTCTCATAGGCGGCGAGCATGTGATGAGCGAGCTTGCCTGGCTGCATGCCAAGCTGGCCGTTGTCACGTTCGGGGGCGCCTATGCCGTTCTGACCTATCTGGCGCAGGAGGCAGTCCACACTTTCGGCTGGCTCAATCCCGGCGAGATGCTGGATGCGCTGGGTCTGGCGGAGACGGCACCGGGCCCGCTGATCCTCGTCACCGAGTTCGTCGGTGCGCTGGCCGGCTGGCGGCATGGGGGTGGCACACCGGTCCTGATGGCCGTGGCCGGGGCGATCGTGACATTGTGGGCGACGTTCGTTCCCTGCTTCCTGTGGATTTTCGCCGGCGCCCCCTATGTCGACCGCATCGCGTCGATGCCGCGTTTGCGGTCAGCTCTTGCAGCGATCACGGCGGCGGTCTGCGGCGTGATCCTCAACCTCGCGGTGTGGTTTGCTCTTCATGCGGTCTTTGCCAGCACCAACAGAATCGAGCAGGGGCCGTTGCAGTTCGAGGTTCCGGATTTTGCGGCCCTCAGGCCCGATGCGTTCGCATTGAGTGTTCTGGCGGTCTTGCTGCTCTTCGTATTTCGGCGTTCGGTGGTGACGACGCTCGGCCTGACCGCGGCGGCGGGTCTGGCCCTTCACGCCGTCAATGCGGGCCTCTAGACGCTGTCCTGGAGGCCGTCCATGCGCATGGCAATTCCTGCGGCCGCCATGTGATGCTTCGCTTCAGCGATTGAATACGTGCCGAAATGGAAAATCGAGGCCGCGAGCACGGCGCTGGCATGCCCCTCGATCACGCCCTCGACCAGATGATCGAGCGTGCCCACCCCGCCCGATGCGATGACGGGCACGGTGACAGCATCCGCGATGGCGCGCGTCAGGGAGATGTCGAACCCGGCCTTTGTGCCGTCGCGATCCATCGAGGTCAGCAGGATCTCACCGGCGCCGAGGGACACGACCTCGCGGGCGT
>CAZZPH010000443.1:0-2178 GCA_964655725.1 uncultured Hyphomicrobium sp. | reverse complement strand
CGACGAGATCCTCGGTCTCGACGTGATCGTGGTGACAACGGCTGACACTGACGACGAGGCGCGCGAACTGCTGCGCGCCTTCAACTTCCCTTTCCGCAGCTAGAGGACCTCGGGTTTCCCGTTAGGACCACCCGAAAGGCCTTTGGAGGACATTGAATGGCTAAGACGAGTTCGATCGAGAAGAACAACCGGCGCCGCAGGATGGCGGCACAGTCGGCTGCCAAACGCAAACGGCTGAAGGAGATCGCCAGCGATCTCAAACGGCCGGCAGAAGAGCGCTTTGCAGCACGGCTGAAGCTCGCCGAAATGCCGCGCAATTCCAGCCCGACACGGGTTCGCAACCGCTGCGAACTCACCGGACGCGCGCGCGGCACCTACCGTAAGTTCAAACTCTGCCGCAATCAGCTTCGCGAGCTTGCCAGTCAGGGCAGGATCCCGGGCATCGTGAAGTCGAGCTGGTAAGGGAGCGCGCAGACATCATGGCAATGAATGACCCCATCGGTGATATGCTGACGCGCATCCGCAATGCGCAGATGCGTCGCCGTCCGAAAGTCTCCACTCCGGCCTCCAACATGCGTGCTCGCGTTCTGGACGTGCTCGCTGAGGAGGGCTATATCCGTGGCTACACGCGCGTAGAACAGAAGGGCGTCGAGCCCGAGTTCGAGATCGAACTCAAGTACTACAACGGCCAGCCGGCAATCCGCGAGATCGAGCGCGTCTCGAAGCCCGGCCGGCGCGTCTATTCTCCGGTCAAGGGTCTGCAGACGGTGGCGAACGGCCTCGGCGTGTCGATCCTGTCGACGCCCAAGGGTGTGATGTCCGACCATCGCGCCCGTGAGGAGAATGTGGGCGGCGAGGTCATTTGCAACGTATTCTAATGAAGGCGCCCGCTGCGGCGGGTGATTGAAGGGTTAGACCCATGTCACGCATTGGCAAAAGACCGGTTCCGATCCCCGCAGCCGTCACGGCTGCGGTCTCGGGCCAGACTGTGAAAGTGAAAGGGCCCAAGGGCGAGCTTTCGTTCACGGTGCCGGAAGAAATCAAGGTTGAGATGACGCCCGGTGGCGTCGAGGTGACGCCGCGTAATGACTCCAAGACGGCGCGCTCGATGTGGGGCATGTCGCGTACCATGGTTCAGAACCTGATTACCGGCGTGACGACGGGGTATGCCCAGACGCTGGAGATTCATGGCGTCGGCTTCAAGGCTGCCATGAAGGGCAAAGACATCCTGACTCTCAGCGTGGGCTACAGCCATGACGTCAACATCAAGGTGCCCGCCGGCGTCGACGTGAAGGTGGGTGGCGCGAAGCAGGACCAGGTGACGGTATCGGGGATCGACAAGCGGGCGGTCGGCCAGATCGCCGCTGAGATCCGCGCATCGCGCAAGCCCGAGCCCTATCAGGGCAAGGGCGTGCGCTATCAGGGCGAGTACATCTTCCGCAAGGAAGGCAAGAAGAAGTAAGGACCGGGACCAATGGGCACGCACAATCCGATTTTCGAAAAGCGCCGCTCCCGCGTGCGCCGCAGTCTGAAGGCGAACAGTGGCACCCGGCCGCGCCTCTCGGTACATCGCTCCGGGCGGCACATCTACGCGCAGGTGATCGACGATGGCGAGGGCCGCACGATTGCTGCTGCGTCGACGCTGGAGAAGGATCTGCGCACGTCACTGAAGACGGGGGCCGACCAGGCCGCCGCCGCTGTCGTGGGCAAGCTGGTTGCAGAGCGCGCGCTCAAGGCGGGCGTGGATACGGTCGTCTTCGACCGGGGTGGGTTCCTGTTTCATGGGCGCGTCAAGGCGCTCGCCGACGCTGCACGCGAAGTCGGCCTAAAGTTCTGACGAAAGGAAAAAGAACGTGGCACGAGGACCTCAAAGAGACCGTGGACGCGATCGCGAGCGCGAGAAAGCGGAGAGCGAGTTTACGGACAAGCTCGTTCACATCAATCGCGTCGCGAAAGTGGTGAAGGGCGGCAAGCGCTTCGGCTTTGCGGCTCTCGTGGTTGTGGGCGATCTGAAGGGCCGGGTCGGGTTCGGCCACGGCAAGGCCCGTGAGGTCCCCGAAGCGATCCGTAAGGCGACCGAGGCGGCACGCCGTGGTCTCGTGCGCGTGCCATTGCGCGACGCACGCACGCTCCATCACGACAGTGCCGGCCGTCATGGCTCGGGCAAGGTCGTGGTGC
>CAZZPH010000442.1:0-2183 GCA_964655725.1 uncultured Hyphomicrobium sp. | reverse complement strand
TGACAGTCATCGAACAATGCCGGATAGCGCCACCGAATAACGGCTTTAGCCCGGATTTCTCACGGGAAGTAGAAGCCGGGCTGTTTTCTGTGGCATAAACGTCTTGGAAAGAGAACGTTGCGGCCACGAGAGGAAAACAGCCCGTGCAGACACAGTGTACTCAGATCGCATTCGAGTTCAGCAAGCACTACCGGCGGCAGGTGACGGCGCAGTTCGACGGCGGCCGGATCAGCTCCGACGGCGGGGCCGTGCTGCTGCGGGAGGTCGATCGGAGGCTCGGGTTGCTCGATCGGCTGGCGCAGTGCTTTCACGATCAGCGCAAGCCCGAGCAGATCGAGCACAGCGTGCGCGAGCTGTTGAGTCAGCGGATCTACGGGCTGGCGCTGGGTTACGAAGACCTCAACGATCACGACGAGCTGCGCCGCGATCCGCTGCTGGCGCTGCTGGCGGGCAAGGCGGACTTGATCGGGGCCAAGCGCAAACGCGAACAGGACCGCGGCAAGGCGCTGGCGGGCAAGTCGACGTTGAACCGGCTCGAGCTCGCCACCGACGGCGAAGACCGCTACAAGAAGGTGAGCTGCGACTTCGATGCGATCGACGAGCTGTTACTCACGCTTTACGTGGAAGCGCACGAGCAGCAGCCGGCGGAGATCATCCTGGACCTGGACGTGACCGACACGCCGCTGCATGGCGGACAAGAGGGTCGTTTTTTCCACGGCTACTACGGCGACTACTGCTACTTGCCGCTGTACATCTTCGCGGGCCAGCACTTGCTGTGCGCGCGGCAACGGACGGCGAATCAGGATGCGGCGGCGGGCAGCCTGGCGGAAGTGGAGCGGATCGTGAAGCGATTGCGGACACATTGGTCTGATGTGCGGATCGTGGTGCGGGCGGACTCGGGGTTCTGCCGCGAGGAGCTGATGGGGTGGTGCGAGGCCAACGGGGTGGAGTACGTGCTGGGATTGGCGCGCAACCAGCGGCTGCGGGCGATGATCGAGGCGGAGCTCGAGGAAGCGGCGGCGGAGCAGGCCGAGACGGGCAAGGCGGCGCGGCGGTTCAGCGAATTTTCGTATCAAACGAGGGAGAGTTGGAGCCGGGCGCGGCGCGTGGTGGCGAAGGCGGAGCAGCTCGAGGGCAAGGAGAATCCGCGCTTTCTGGCAACCTCGCTCGATGCCGCGGAGCATCCGGCGCGGCAGCTTTACGAGCAGACCTACTGCGCGCGGGGCGAGATGGAGAACCGCATCAAGGAGCAGTTGAGCTTGTTCGGCGACCGCATGAGCGCGCAGACGATGCGAGCGAATCAGATGCGATTGTATTTTTCTTCGCTGACGTACACGCTGGTGCTGGGGCTGCGGCGGCTGGGGCTCTCCGGAACGAGTTGGGCGCGGGCGCAGACCGAGACGCTGCGGCGGCGCTTGTTCAAGATCGGGGCGCGGGTGCGGGTGACGGCGCGGCGGATGTGGCTGTCGCTGTCGGAGAGCTGGCCATGGCGGAAGCTATTCGAGACGGTGTGGCGACGCCTGTGCGCCCCGGCGGCGGCAACGGCCTGAAAACAAAGGAGCCAAAAATTTGCGGCGGCGGCAAGCGGCCCGGCAGAGCTGTGCCCGCCTTGGCGAAAGAACCGCGCAGGAGGGCTCGAAGGAGCATATCAGCGTCCGCCGAATAGGATTTTCTGGCCGCCGCCGCCCGATTCTTCCCTACGATCCGCGCCGAATCGCCTCACGAAGCCCCCCAGCGCCCCCTCGGTGAGAAATCCGGGCTAGAGCCTTGAGGCGCACGGCTTCAATGGGCGTGAGGAGCTTCCAATTTCCAACGTTTTGCGCGTCCCCGCTCTGTCGGTTGTGATTCCGTCGTGGAAGGGCCTCCAGGCTTGCAGCAGATTCAGGGGGAACCGGTTTTCCGGGGCGCCATCGTGAAGTAGGGCCGCTCTCGCTACCGCGGCGATTCTCCGCTACGATATGCCAATGGTCAAGCTCACAGTAAACGGGGTCGCCCGGGAATTCGACGGCGATCCGCGCCTGCCGCTGTTGTGGTACCTGCGCGACATTCTCGGCCTAACCGGCTCGAAGTTCGGCTGTGGAATGGGCTTGTGCGGCTGCTGCACGGTCCACCTGGAGGGTGCGGCGACACGCTCCTGCATCACGACGCTCGAAAGTCTGGAGGGCAAGAGCGTCGTCACCATC
>CAZZPH010000441.1:0-2183 GCA_964655725.1 uncultured Hyphomicrobium sp. | reverse complement strand
TCAGCGAATAGAAGCAGATGAAGAACAACGCCACCGGCGAAAGGTAGAAGCACACCGGGTTGAGAAACCAGGCGGCCACGACCAGCCCCAAACCGCTCAACACGCATAACGTCACCGCACTGGCCAGGGTGATCTGTCCGGCGGGCAGATGGCGGTTGGCCGTGCGCGGATTGGCGGCGTCGAACTTGCGATCGACGATGCGGTTGAAGGCCATGGCGCAGGTGCGGGCGCAGAACATCGCAGCGAGGATGAGCAGGAAGATGCGCCACCCGGGCCAACCGCGGTTGTCGCGCGCGGCAATCGCCATCGCCGCCAGGGCGAACGGCAGCGCGAAGACCGTGTGCGACAGCTTCACGAAGGAAGCCCATTTGGCAACAAAGCCGAGGATGGAAGATGGAGAATGGGAGATGGTGTTTGTCAAACTCGTCACCTTTTTGGGCAGAAAGCCTCCGCCCGTTGAATCATCCGGTTCAATTTGCCTCCGATGTGCTGCCAGGCTTGATCCAACTCTTCATGCGCAGCCGCATCAATGTACCCACAGTCCAGGGCGTCATCCAGCCAGGATTGCGTCTCCATTGCCTCGCCCAGGGCTTCATTGATCTTGTTCTCGAACGCCGCTTGATACCGGCGTCGGCCCCAAGCCTCGGCGATCATCGCCTTGACGGCGCGGGACGAGCGCCGCACTTGATCAGTGAGTGAATACCGCTCTTCCTTTGGGAATGATCGTGTCATCTCAAAGATGCGTTTCACCTGGACACGAGCCAGCCGGTAAGTTTCCAGATCACGAAAGCTTTGTATTACTGCCATTGTCCATTCTCCATGCTCAATCTTCCATCCTCTCGCCTACTCGCGCTCCTCCCGCCAGCGTTTGACCAACCGATGCTCAACGCCCATGTGGTCCAGCACGCGCGCGACGACGGTGTCGATAACCTCTGCAATGGTCTGCGGGCGGTTGTAAAACGAAGGGTTGGCCGGGATGATCGTGGCACCGGCCTGGATGAGCAGTTCGAAGTTCTTCACGTGCACCAGGTTCAACGGCGTCTCGCGGGGGACGAGAAGCAACTTCTTGCGTTCCTTGAGGACAACGTCCGCCGAGCGGAGCAACGCGTCGTCCGCAAAGCCGTGCGCGATCCGGCCGAGCGTGCCCATCGTGCAGGGAATGACGACCATTACGTCCGCCGGGTTCGAGCCGCTGGCAAACGGGATGTTCATGCTCTTCAGGTTGTGCTGGGTGACGCCTGCGGGAACACGCAGGCCGTCCGGCAGTTCCTCCTTGATCACCACCTGCGCGTAGCTGCTGAGGATCAGGTGAACGTCGTGCGCCTGCGGGTCGAGGTGGTCGAGCAACCGTTGGGCATAGAGCGAGCCGCTGGCTCCGGTGATGGCGAGCAGGATGCGCATGGCGATTATTGAATGACGTCTCAGACGAACCCCGGCGCGGATGCCGCCAATAACGTCCCCAGTTCCTTGATGGGACTTGTGGTCATCTGCAGGACTCAGGGCAGAATGCCGTTGCCTTGTCAGGCAGGTTCCAAAGCGTAAAATGCCGGACGATATCGCGGCGCGGGAAGCTTCCGGCGCGCCGCCCGCATGGATTCCAACCAAAGCGCCTGCGCAACCAGCACCTCTCGCAATGCTTCTTCGGGGGTTTCGCCATGCGCGGAGCAGTACTTCAAGTCGGGGATGTCGGCGATGAAGCACTTGTCGTCTTCGCTGTAGAATACATTGATGTGGTATCGTGCTTTCATAAATCGTCATCCAATCGCAGACCATGCGTCTCCATGGCCTCGATCAACTGCCGAAGTTGATAGGGCTTCACCTGCCGGTTGCGATCCGGTTGCAGATTGAGCCGCAGAGCTGAGTGGCGCGGGTGAACAAAAATGTGGTGACTGCCGCGGGTCCTGTCCAACGCGAATCCCAGGGCTTTCACCAATCCACAAACATCCTCGAAACGAATGTTCCGCGAGCCGGAGAGGAGCTTTTCGAGAACGCGGCGAGGCTTCACGGAAATGACTCAATTGCCCAGATACTCCCGCGGATCGGTGACCTTGCCGGTGAGGGCGCTGGCGGCGACGGTCGCGGGGCTGGCAAGATAAACTTCACTTTCCTTGCTGCCCATGCGGCCGGGGAAGTTGCGGTTGGTGGCGCTGATGCACTTCAAGCCGCCCTGGTTCATGCGGCCG
>CAZZPH010000440.1:0-2189 GCA_964655725.1 uncultured Hyphomicrobium sp. | reverse complement strand
GGGCCCGCGCATGGCACCGCTCACGTTGCTTGCCGTTGTTCTGGTGCTGATCTACATCGTCCTCGCGATCTTCATCGTCCGGCCGGACGACCCACGAAACTTCAACTTCGTCAGTGAACGCGGTGCGGTGACCGTTCTGTCAGGAATCTTCTTGTCGATGGCATCTGCATTCGCCTTCATTGCGTTCCTTTTTTCTGTTGGATCACCGCGTGTCGTTCGTTGGTTCTGGTTCATGGTCACGATGTCGCTCGGCTTCCTTGCCACGGATGAGCTGCTGGGATTCCACGAGGCAATTGGCAGTGTGCTCGATGGTCGCGACTTCCTGGGAGTGAAGAGTTCGACGACCTTCCGTGCCTGGAACGACGTCGTCGTCATTCTCTACGGCGTCGTTGCGCTGCCGGTCTTCATTGCTTTCCTGCCGACCATACTCAGGGTTCCGTCATTTCTGGAACTGAGCGCCGTCGCATTCGTCTTCTATGTGGTGCACACGTGGATCGACGCAGTTGCCGAGCCCCCGACAAACGCATCGGTGATAATCGAGGAGTCGGCCAAACTCTTCTGCGGCCTGTTTCTTGCGCTCGCATCTCTGGCCGGCTCTGTCGCGGTTGCAACCGGAAGCACCTCGAAGCCGCTGTCTCAGCCGTAACGCGCCACGGCTGCGGCGATGCGTTTGTGCAACGCGGGGTTCGTTTCACGAAAATTGCTGTCAAAGCGCCAGATCCGGTCGGCGCCGAAATCGCTTTCCAGTCCGACCGCGATAGGCTCGTCCAGGTGCGCCTTGCTATAGGCTTGGCTGCCCCAGAGCCCGGTTTCCTCGGCCCCTGCCATCAAAACCCGGATGGTTCTGAGCGGTTGGCCCGATTGTTTCACGTGAAACGCTGCGGCGGCAATGATGCCGCAGCCCGCGCCATCATCAAACGCACCCGGCGCATTCCACCAGCTGTCGATATGGCAGGCCAGCAGCACCGGCGGGAGCGACGGATTGCGACCAACTATTTCACCCACCACATTGCCGCTTTCGGTCTGGCCGATCTGGCGCGGATTCATTTCGAGCTTGAGCGTAATCGGACGTCCACCCGCCCGGGCGAACATCCGTTCGAGGTTTTCGGCATCGGGCAGGCTCAGCGCGCCCGCCGGGATTGCCGCCACGCCTTCGGGAAAATTGGTTCCGCCGGTGTGGGGATTGCGATGATAATCGGTGCCGACAGATTTTATTACAACCCCGATCGCGCCTTTGCTTGCCGAGATTCCGGGGCCGACCCAGCGCGCAGGCCCGGCAAAACCATAGTGTGACCCATCCTGTGCCGGGCGCATCTGGTGACTGATATAAGCGATCTTGCCTTTCAGGCTCCCCGCAGGTGCAGCGCGCAGATCATCAACCGTGCGGAAAAACACCACCTCGGCCTCGATCCCGCCGACAGGGGTTGCAGCGCTGTTGCCTAGCGGGAGAACGACGAGATCCTGAGCAAACGGCGCAGTCACGCGCGCACGGGCAATATCGCCTGGCACCCAAGTGTTCAGCATGAACCGCTCGTCCGCAACATTAGCAAAGCCATTTGCCTTCAACCAAGCTGTCGCCCAAACCCGCGCCCGCGCCTCGGCCTCGGTCCCGGCTTGTCGCGGGCCGACTTCAGTGGTGATTCCCTCGACGAAATCCCACGCATGGGTATCGCCCTTCAGCGCGGCATCGGCCTGCGATTCAAGCGAGGGCGCTTGCCCCTGCACGGCGGTAGAGAAGGAAACGAGCGAAAGCGCTGCGAGCGCGGCAAAGGTACGATTCATGGTCGGCATTGCTATCGCCCGCCCGCGCGCAAGTCTACCGGCAAGTCTAGCCGCTTGCCCTTGCCTCTCCCCTTCCCTATCTGCGCAGCCACCCCCCCAACCTGATTTCTTGATCCTTGAAGGACTGATCCGATGGCCGCGCAATACGCCTTTGTCATGAAGGACATGACCAAGACCTTCCCCGGTGCCCAGAAGCCCGTGCTCTCGAACATCTCGCTCCAGTTCTATCAGGGCGCGAAGATCGGCATTGTCGGCCCCAATGGCGCGGGCAAGTCGACCCTGATCAAGATCATGGCCGGTATCGACAAGGACTACACTGGCGAAGCATGGCCGGGTGAGAACATCACCGTCGGATACCTGGAGCAGGAACCAGAGCTTGATCCAAGCAAGACCGTGCTCGAAAACGT
>CAZZPH010000439.1:0-2207 GCA_964655725.1 uncultured Hyphomicrobium sp. | reverse complement strand
AGGATGCGCGCCGCTGCCAATCAAGCTGCGCCGGTGAGGCCAAGCTCTTCTATCAACACCGTTCGGCGACGGATCCTGCTTCGCTGATTGATCTGGAAGGTCGCAGCTACGACAAACTGAAGAATGCTTTTCTGTACCGCCGCACGCTCGTGAATGGATGCGGATGCCGTCCGGCTCCCTGGTCGATTGCCGAATCATATCGCCACCGCCAGTATGCGGCAGCAGATGCGGCCCGTCAGTTCGACGCGATCGCGCGTCTCCTGGCCACCGGCGAAAGCGAGCCGGCAGCGCAAACCCAACTCGCGCAGGCGGATGGGGAGGCAAGCGAACTCGAAAACCGGGATGGAGCTGAAGGTCCGGCTGACGGTCAAGCACTGGCTCAGATTCAGGCTCAGATTCAGGCTGGCGACACCGCCGCAGTGCCATCAGTGACGGGTTATGTGCATTTGCATGTGTTGCCTGGTGCTGACTTTGCAAGTCTGGTGCAGGACGTCGAGCCTGGCAACATCCCTGCGGCAGCTGGGATGACAGCGTCCTCCCAACAGCTCGCCGCGATCGAAGGCAACAGTGGCGGTTTTTATGAGCCATCGACCGTCCGCAGCGCCGCATTCAGGCGAGGTGCTGCAAATCAATCTGGCGTGCGTACCGGCCTGACGTCTTCAGGCAGCGCATCGCGTGCTCAGGATGCGAAGCCGCAGCGCCGCAATAAGCCGCCGCGGACGGCAGCGGTCCAGAAGTCGCCGGCGCCGGCCGCCACGTTCGTCTGGCCAGGCGATCAGCCGAAGCGAATACGCTGAGCACGGCACAGCGGCCGGACGTCAGTCGCGATCATATGCGGACAGGTAGGCGGCAGGGGCCGCACCGCGCAGCGGGTAGGTGGCCTCAACGACATAGGGCCCGCCCCCGGTCATGGGACGCGACGAGAACAGGGCGAAATGGTCAACGACGAAGGGGCGGCTGCGAAACAGCGCTGACCGCTCCAGGAGCCGCGCCAAGGCATCGGGGCGGGGATGGCGCAATCGGGCAAGGGTCACATGCGGCTTGAATGCGCGGCCCTCGGGGGGAAGTCCCGCCGCCCTGGCGGCTTTTTCGTGTGCGCGGGCCAAGTCCTGGAGAAGCGGTGAGGCCGCCACGCCCGCCCAAAGGGAACGTGGATCGTTGCCTCCGAAAACGCCGAGCCCTTCGAGCTTCAACTCGAACAGGTCGATATCGATGCGGTCGAGTTCGTCGCTGAACTCCCGAGCGATGCCGTTGCCGACGTCGCCAATGAAGCGCAACGATAGATGGTAGTTGGCCGGCTCGATCCAGGAGACGCCCGGCACAGGCTGACGCAGGCGTTGCAATGCCTCGCGGATGTCGTCAGGGATCTTGATCCCTGTGAAGAGACGCGGCATGTCGATCTCCTCTCGTCCCAGCAGCTCAGGACTTCGAGTGTGCGGTCCCGCGCCGCTCAAGTGCTCGCGCGATCAGCGCCTCGACTTGCGGCATTATTCCCTCGACGATTCGCGCGACGCCCTTGGCATTGGGATGCAGGCCATCATCAAGATTGAGCGCGGCGTCGAGCGCGACGCCTTCCAGGAAAAACGGGTAGAGGATCAGATCGTGGCGTGCCGCAAGCTCGCGATACATCGAATCGAAGGCTTGCGCATAATCTTCGCCCCAGTTTTTGGGGGCTTTCATGCCCGTAAGAAGAACTTCGATGCCGAGCGCTTTCAGCCGCGTGATGATCTGATCGAGGTTGTCGCGCGCCTCCTCGGGTGGCATCCCGCGCAGAGCGTCGTTGGCACCGAGCTCCAGGATGACAGCCTCGGTTCCTTGAGGTATGGCCCAATCGAAGCGCTGCAGTCCGGCACCGGTCGTGTCGCCCGAAACGCCGGCATTGGTGATCTCGACCTTGAGACCGCGTGCCTTCAGGGCCGCCGCCAGTTGAGCAGGAAAGGCCTCATCGGGCCGAAGGAGATAGCCTGCTGTCAGACTATCGCCGAAAGCGACGATGCGAACGGGTTCGTTCATTGCCACGGCGGCACCGGCGGCCTGAACAACCGCTGATCCGGGAAAGAGTGCAGACAGATTGACGAAGAGCGCCACAATCCCCACCTTCCAGGCGTCGAGTCGTGGCCTCAGCGCTGTCGATATGATCATGTTTCCGCCCCAGGCCTCATCCAAACGATGCCGGTGACGTAGAGCTTAGATAGGCCCAAAGCAAG
>CAZZPH010000438.1:945-2208 GCA_964655725.1 uncultured Hyphomicrobium sp. | reverse complement strand
CGTCGTGACCGGCCGTATCGAGCGCGGCGTGATCAAGGTCGGCGAAGAAGTCGAGATCGTCGGTCTGCGCGATACTCAGAAGTCCGTCGTCACGGGTGTGGAGATGTTCCGCAAGCTGCTCGACCAGGGCGAGGCTGGCGATAACGTTGGCTGCCTGCTGCGCGGCATCGACAAGGATTCGGTCGAGCGTGGACAGGTTCTGTGCAAGCCCGGCTCCGTCAAGCCGCATAAGAAGTTCAAGGCGGAAGCCTACATTCTGAACAAGGAGGAGGGCGGACGCCATACGCCGTTCTTCACGAACTATCGGCCGCAGTTCTACTTCCGCACGACGGACGTGACGGGCGTGGTGACGCTGCCGGAAGGCACGGAAATGGTGATGCCGGGCGATAACGTCTCCATGGACGTTGAACTCGTCTCGCCGATTGCGATGGAGGAGAAGGTTCGCTTCGCCATCCGCGAGGGCGGTCGCACGGTGGGCGCCGGCGTCGTCACGAAAATCGTCGAATAATAGCAGTGGGGTTGAGGGAAGCGTCCGCCGATCGGGCGCTTCCTCTCATTTGTGGGTCTTGAAGGACATGAACGGCCAGAATATCCGCATCCGGCTCAAAGCGTTCGATCATCGGATTCTCGATGCGTCGACGCGTGAGATCGTGAACACGGCGAAACGAACGGGTGCAGAGGTTCGGGGGCCAATCCCCCTGCCGACGCGCATCGAGCGTTTTACCGTGAACCGCTCACCGCACGTGGACAAGAAGAGTCGCGAGCAGTTCGAGATGCGCACACACAAGCGCCTTCTCGACATCGTGGATCCGACACCGCAGACGGTCGACGCGCTGATGAAGCTCGATCTGGCCGCCGGCGTCGACGTCGAGATCAAGCTCTAGAGGTTTTCCGGATCCTCTGGGATGCCTCAAGCGGCATGCCAAGATCCTAATGAAGGAAGGAATGCGCGCAATGCGTTCCGGAGTAATCGCTCAGAAGGTCGGCATGACCCGCATCTTCACGGATGCGGGGGAGCATGTGCCTGTAACGGTCCTGAAGCTGGAGAAGCTGCAGGTCGTCGCGCACCGCACCGATGACAAGAATGGCTACACCGCGCTCCAGCTCGGTGCCGGCACGCGTAAGCCTTCGCGCCTGACCAAGGCGGAGAAGGGCACGTTCGCGGTCGCCGAGGTGGAGCCCAAGCGCAAGATGGCAGAGTTTCGCGTCTCGCCCGACAACATGATCGAGGTCGGCGCGGAAATCACGGCTGATCATTTCGTT
>CAZZPH010000438.1:0-935 GCA_964655725.1 uncultured Hyphomicrobium sp. | reverse complement strand
ACCAGCAAGGGTAAGGGCTTCGCCGGCGCCATGAAGCGCTGGAACTTCGGGGGCCTGCGCGCCACGCACGGCGTCTCCATCACGCACCGCGCCCACGGCTCCACCGGTCAGCGGCAGGATCCGGGTAAGGTGTTCAAGGGCAAGAAGATGGCCGGTCATCTGGGCGATGAACGTGTCACGACGCAAAATCTGATCGTCGCCAAGATCGACACCGATCGTGGGCTCATCATGATCCGCGGCGCTGTGCCCGGCTCTAAGGGCGGCTGGGTGATCGTCCGCGATGCCGTCAAGAAGGCCCCGGCGGATGTGCCAAAGCCCGGCGCCTTTAAACCACGCGCCGCAGCCGACAAGAAGGAGCAGGCGTGATGAAAGCCTCTGTCACCACGCTCGATGCCACGAAGGCCGGAGAGGTCGAGCTTGCGGAATCCATTTTTGGACTCGAGCCGCGGCAGGACCTGATCCAGCGGATGGTGCGCTATCAGCTCCTCAAGCGCATGGCCGGAACGCATCACGCCCAGGACCGCTCCGAAGTCTCGGTCACGGGTAAGAAAATGTACAAGCAGAAGGGCACCGGTGGTGCCCGTCACGGCGACAAGTCGGTGCCCCAGTGGCGCGGTGGCGGCAAGGCATTCGGGCCGAAGCCCCGCAGCCATGCCATCGAGCTTCCCAAGAAGGTGCGTGCGCTGGCGTTGCGCCATGCGCTGTCTGCCAAGGCCAAGGCCGGCGAAATCGTCGTTCTTGAAAAGGCCGCCTCCTCAGATGGCAAGACGGCAGCGCTGCGTGAGCAGTTCGCAAAACTCGATCTGGTCAACGCGCTGATCATCGACGGCGCTGAGCTCGATGCGGGTTTTGTCAGGGCCGCGCGCAACATCCCCAACATCGATCTGCTGCCGGTCCAGGGTATCAACGTCTACGACATCCTGCGCCGCCGGAAG
>CAZZPH010000437.1:0-2219 GCA_964655725.1 uncultured Hyphomicrobium sp. | reverse complement strand
AGCACACCCTTCACACGGGTGGGGTCGCAGGTTCAATCCCTGCACCGCCCACCATGGCGCGGTACGCCCCGAATTCGAGCGCAGTTCCAAATCACCTCATGCACTTAAAGCAAGCTGCCGGCTCACGGTCACGCGATCGTGCGCCGGCCGCATTACCCGATGTCGTTTGCCGAACATGCCCGAGCTTGGCTAACGTATCCACGAGGGGCGCACGACTGCCTCACACCCTATGTCACCGCTTGAGGAGAAGAGATGACAGGACGAAAGCCGACGCGCCGGGCTGTGCTTCTTGGCAGTGCTGCGGCTGCCATGGCCCTTGCTAAATCACCAGTGAAGGCTGAGTTGGCTCACGCTCCACCTCTGCTCGCCCGGCCGATCCCTTCAAGTGGCGAGGCAATGCCCGTTGTCGGGCTCGGCAGCTGGATCACGTTCAACGTCGGCGATGATCCTGAGCTTCGCAACGAGTGCTCCGCCGTCGTGGAGGCCTTCGTCGCTGCCGGCGGCCGCATGATCGACAGCTCGCCGATGTATGGATCCGCGCAGGCCACCATCGGCTACGCCCTCAATCAGCTCAACATCAGACCCAGCGATCGGGCCCGGGTCTTTTCAGCCGACAAGATCTGGATTTCCGATGGCGCGCGCGGGCGCGAACAAGCCGAACAGTCGCGCGCACTATGGGGCGTCGAGCGCTTCGATCTGATGCAGGTTCACAATCTGCTCACCTGGGAGACCCACCTGGATACGCTCCTGGAGATGAAGAGAAGCGGTGCGGTCCGCTACGTCGGGATCACCACATCGGAAGGGCGCCGGCACGACGAGTTCGTGAAAGTGATGGAGGCCCGGCCGCTCGACTTCGTGCAGGTGACCTACAATGTCCTCGACCGCGAGATCGAAGCGCGCATTCTGCCGCTTGCCAGGGAGCGCGGTATCGCCGTTATTGCCAATCGCCCATTCCGGCAAAAGGCTTTGATCCGGCACGTCGAGCGCCACCCGTTGCCTTCGTGGCTGGCCGAGACGGGAGCCAACAGCTGGGCACAGTTCCTGATCAAGTTCATCATCTCGCATCCTGATGTCACGTGCGTCATTCCCGCGACGTCACGTGTGGATCACGTGCGAGAAAACATCGATGCCGCGCGGGGTATCGTTCCAGACGCAAAACTGCGCCAGCGCATGGCCGACTACGTCCGTCAGCTCTAGTTGTCCCGCTCCGGGGCCTCTTCGCCGAGCGAAAGAGGTAGGACACGAAATGCAACGATACGTCCGCGCCCTTGCGCGGGGCCCGCGCGATCAATCTGGAACGAAACTTTGATGCCAGAGTGGTGGACTTACGACCTCACCGATTTCCTGCTGTTCTCGCAGCGGGTTTATGTGCGGCTGTTTGAACTCCACAACGCGGCAGTGTGGCCCGCGCACCTCATCACGTTGAGTGCCGGTTCCGCCATGCTCTATGGCCTGTTCAGGCCCGGCCGGCTGGCCATGCGTCTGGTCCTGGTAAGCCTCGGCGCACTGTGGATATTCATTGCATGGGCGTTTTTCTGGGAGCGTTACGCAACGATCAATTGGGCTGCCCCCTATGTTGCGCCCTTCTTCGCGCTGCAAGGTGTTGCACTGGCCGCACTCGGCGCCGGGCGGGGCTTATCGCTGCCGCACGCAGGAGAGCGGCCGGCGGTGCAGATCACCGCGCGGATCGTTCTGCTGCTGTGCGTGTTCGCCTATCCCTTGCTTGCTCCCGCCTTGGGGCGCCCGTTCGCTGCAGCAGAGGCATTTGGTATCGCACCAGACCCGACAGCGGCAGCCACGCTGGCCATCCTCGCAAGTTGCCGGGGCCGCGTGCGCTGGTTTTTGATGGTCGTGCCGGTTCTTTGGCTGACGATCTCCAGCTTGACCCTGTGGACAATGGGAACATCGCAAGCGCTGATCGCACCGGTCCTCGTACCGCTATGTGCCCTTGAGGCCGCACACCCTGATCCGGCCTGAATTACGCCGCCGGGCCTGACCCACACCCATACCGTCAGGCGAGGTTCAGCGTGAGCGATCGGCCTGCACGTCGTCACGGTGGACGCAGACATGCAGCGCCGACGCCACACGGCACGTGGTAGCTTGCACGGCTGGACGCCCGTCACCCTCGAAGAGTGAATGGCAACCCCCGGCACACGGATCAGACCGCCTCACATTGACCTTGCGCGCGCCTCAGCCGAAGCGGCCGGTGATGTAGTCTT
>CAZZPH010000436.1:0-2229 GCA_964655725.1 uncultured Hyphomicrobium sp. | reverse complement strand
TCGTACCTGCCAGCAGAAATCGATCTTATCTGACCGTTTCCAGTTGTGGCGCTCCGCGACTTCGCGCAGAGTGCCTGTCTGGCGCGGCGGCCTTCGTCCACGGCCGCCGTCGTCGTTTGCGGCGCCGCTTTCGGCGAAGTAACGCCGCCCTGAACCGACTATGAAAACATGATCATCAATGTGCTGGGGGCCTCCGCTGGCGGCGGCTTCCCTCAATGGAACTGTAATGGCCGCATGAGTGCCAGCGCGCGAGCAGGCGCACCGGGCTTCAAGCCGCGCAACCAGTCGTCTCTGGCCGTCTCTGCCGACGGGGTGAGGTGGGTGTTACTCAATTGCTCGCCCGATCTGCGCCAACAGATCGCCGCCACGCCAGCACTCTGGCCCGACCCCAGCGGCCCGAAGCGCAATTCGCCCATCAGGGCCGTCGTCGTGACCAACGCCGACGTCGACCACATCATCGGGCTGATCAACCTGCGCGAGGCGCAGCCCTTCACAATCTACGGTTCCGATCGGGTTCTGGCGACAATCAACACCAACTCGGTGTTCAACGTCTGCAATCCGGAAATTGTGCCCCGGATCGAGCTGCCCCTCGATCAGCCGGTCACGCTCACGGACCACGGCGAGGACCTGGGGCTGACGATCGAGCCGTTCGCTGTTCCGGGCAAAATCGCACTATTCCTGGAAGACACGCGAGATACCGCGTCGTTTGGCAGTCGCGACGGCGACACCATCGGCCTCAAGATCACCGAGACGGGGACCGGACGTCACTTCTATTACGTGCCCGGATGCGCCGAGGTGGATGCCCCGCTTGCCGCGCGCCTCAAAGGTGCGCCACTCGTTTTCTTCGACGGCACGCTCCATACCGACGACGAGATGATCCGTCAGGGCCTGATGCAGAAGACCGGTAAGCGGATGGGACACATTTCGATCTCTGGTCCGGATGGCTCCATCGCTGCGTTTAAAGATCTGGGCGTGGCCCGCAAGATCTACGTCCACATCAACAACTCAAATCCCGTCCTCGACGACAATTCCCCGGAGCGCAAGGCCACGGAAGCTGCCGGATGGGAAGTTGGCTACGACGGCATGGAGATCAGGCTATGAGCGACCGTCGCACCGTCAGCGACCTGTGGAGCGATCAGGAATTCGAAGCTGCGATCAGGGCCGTGGGAGCGGAGCGCTATCATGACAAGCATCCCTTCCATCAGATGCTCCACGGCGGCAAACTGCAAAAGCCGCAAGTCGCGGCCTGGGCCTTGAACCGCTTCTGCTATCAGTCAGCCGTTCCGCGTAAGGATGCAGCCCTCGTCGGCCGGGTCTATGACCGGGAGTTGCGCCGCGAATGGATCCATCGCGTGCTCGAGCATGACGGGTACGGCGACGACGATGGCGGCATCGAGCGCTGGCTGGTGCTGACAGACGCGCTCGGCCTCGACCGCGACTATGTCATTTCCATGCAGGGCGCCCTGCCTGCCACCCGCTTTGCCGTTGAAGCCTACGTCACCTTTGTGCGCGAGCAGCCACTCACAGTTGCCGTCGCCTCCTCGCTGACCGAACTCTTCGCGCCGAAAATCCACAAAGAGCGCATCTCGGGCATGCTGGAGAATTACGATTTCATCGACGACCGGGTGATGGGCTACTTCAAGAAGCGTCTCGTGCAGGCCCCCGCCGACGCCGACTTTGCACTGAGCTATATCAAGCAGCATGCCAAGAGCCGCAGCGAGCAGGAAGCATGTGTCGACGCGGTGCGCTTCAAGTGCAACGTTCTCTGGGTCCAGCTCGATGCGCTCTACCACGCCTATGTCAACGGCAACGTGCCGCCCGGCGCGTGGCGACCGGAAGGACTGCAGACATGACCGGATCACCCCAGCGCACGCGCGCAATCGTCACCGGGGATACGCGACCCCGCGTGCCCCGCCACATCAAGTTGCGCCACGATCCAGGCCGCGGCCGGTGGATCATTCTGGCGCCTGAGCGGGTCTTCAATCCCGACGATATCGCCGTCGCCGTGCTGCAGAAATGCGATGGAACACATACCGTGAGCGCCATCGCTGCCACGCTCGCGGCTGAGTATCAGGCGCCGGCGGACGTAATCGAAAAGGACATCATCGAGATGCTCCAGGATCTCGCCGACAAAGGTGTCGTGGACGCCCACGATCAGACAGAAAACAGCCAGCCCCCAACCGAGCGGAGTGCCACCCCATGAACGAGGTCACCCCCGTCGCGACCGAA